>NZ_JAUCEN010000001.1 GCF_030348945.1 Peribacillus sp. ACCC06369 | reverse complement strand
CAAGGGCCTCAAGGACCACAAGGCGATCAAGGACCACAAGGGCCTCAAGGACCACAAGGCGACCAAGGACCGCAAGGGCCTCAAGGTGACCAAGGACCACAAGGCGATCAAGGACCTCAAGGACCGCAAGGTGACCAAGGACCACAAGGCGACCAAGGACCGCAAGGGCCTCAAGGTGACCAAGGACCACAAGGCGATCAAGGACCTCAAGGACCGCAAGGGCCTCAAGGTGACCAAGGACCTCAAGGCGATCAAGGACCTCAAGGACCACAAGGCGATCAAGGACCGCAAGGGCCTCAAGGACCACAAGGGCCTCAAGGACCACAAGGCGATCAAGGACCACAAGGGCCTCAAGGACCACAAGGCGACCAAGGACCGCAAGGGCCTCAAGGTGACCAAGGACCACAAGGCGATCAAGGACCTCAAGGACCGCAAGGGCCTCAAGGTGACCAAGGACCTCAAGGCGATCAAGGACCTCAAGGACCACAAGGCGATCAAGGACCGCAAGGGCCTCAAGGTGACCAAGGACCACAAGGCGATCAAGGACCTCAAGGACCTCAAGGCGATCAAGGACCACAAGGCGATCAAGGACCTCAAGGACCACAAGGCGACCAAGGACCGCAAGGGCCTCAAGGTGACCAAGGACCACAAGGCGATCAAGGACCGCAAGGGCCTCAAGGACCACAAGGCGATCAAGGACCTCAAGGACCGCAAGGGCCTCAAGGACCACAAGGCGATCAAGGACCTCAAGGACCACAAGGTGACCAAGGACCGCAAGGGCCTCAAGGTGACCAAGGACCACAAGGCGACCAAGGACCTCAAGGACCGCAAGGGCCTCAAGGTGACCAAGGACCACAAGGCGATCAAGGACCGCAAGGACCGCAAGGTGACCAAGGACCACAAGGCGATCAAGGACCTCAAGGACCTCAAGGTGACCAAGGCCCACAAGGCCCACAAGGCGACCAAGGCCCGCAAGGTGACCAAGGCCCGCAAGGCGACCAAGGCCCGCAAGGGGATCAAGGCCCGCAAGGATTCCAAGGCCCGCAAGGCGACCAAGGCCCGCAAGGCGACCAAGGCCCGCAAGGATTCCAAGGCCCACAAGGTGACCAAGGCCCGCAAGGATTCCAAGGCCCACAAGGCGACCAAGGCCCGCAAGGATTCCAAGGCCCACAAGGCGACCAAGGCCCGCAAGGATTCCAAGGCCCACAAGGCGACCAAGGCCCGCAAGGATTCCAAGGCCCACAAGGCGACCAAGGCCCACAAGGATTCCAAGGCCCACAAGGCGACCAAGGCCCGCAAGGATTCCAAGGCCCACAAGGTGACCAAGGCCCGCAAGGATTCCAAGGCCCACAAGGCGACCAAGGCCCGCAAGGATTCCAAGGCCCACAAGGCGACCAAGGCCCGCAAGGATTCCAAGGCCCACAAGGCGACCAAGGCCCGCAAGGATTCCAAGGCCCACAAGGCGACCAAGGCCCACAAGGATTCCAAGGCCCACAAGGCGACCAAGGCCCGCAAGGATTCCAAGGCCCACAAGGTGACCAAGGCCCGCAAGGATTCCAAGGCCCACAAGGCGACCAAGGCCCGCAAGGATTCCAAGGCCCACAAGGCGACCAAGGCCCGCAAGGATTCCAAGGCCCACAAGGCGACCAAGGCCCGCAAGGATTCCAAGGCCCACAAGGAGACCAAGGCCCGCAAGGATTCCAAGGCCCACAAGGAGACCAAGGCCCGCAAGGATTCCAAGGCCCACAAGGCGACCAAGGCCCACAAGGATTCCAAGGCCCACAAGGCGACCAAGGCCCGCAAGGATTCCAAGGCCCACAAGGATTCCAAGGCCCACAAGGTGACCAAGGCCCGCAAGGCGACCAGGGCCCGCAAGGTAACCAAGGACCAGTAGTAATAACCGCAGCTACTGGTGCTATGATCCCATTCGCATCAGGTGTTGTTCCTATTGAACTGACTTCAGTTCTTGGATTAGCGGAAACTGGAGGTCTCATTGGATTCGGAAGTTCTGTTTCCGGTGTTACTATTGCTGGAGGATTAATAACGATAGCTGTCGGGGACTTCGCATTTGTTGTTCCTCGTGCCGGAACAATCGAATCAATATCTGCATTCTTTAGTGCTACAGTGGGAGTAATATTAAGTGAAGATGTAACTGTTAGAGCACAATTATGGAGGAGTACAACTGCAGGTGTACCTGATCCAAATAGCAGCACCTTTACTCCAATACCAGGCGCCTTTGTAGATTTAGCACCAGACTTTACTCCACTTGTAGCCCTTGGAGATAATGCATCTAATACTAATAATTTGATATCAATACCAGTAAGTGCAGGAGATAAACTATTAATGGTTTTTTCTTTAGAAGACTCAGGTATCTTGGTGCTTCTCGATAGCCTTACAGGTTTTGCAAGTGCAGGTATTGCAATCTCCTAATAAAAAACAGGAATTCTGAATACTCCAATTTTATCTAACAAATGAATTTCAGAAAAACAAAATGGAGCACAATCCTTTTGAAAATAAATTGGCTCAGATTGTAGAGAAAGTTATATTTTTCTCTACAATCTTTTTTTATTTCTGGCTTTAATCCTGACTACCTGACTGCCAAGTTCTTATGGGGTCAGGTATTTTTATTTAAAAATCGATTCCCATCCTGAATGTATAATAAATAGTAAAGATCAGATTCGTTAAATTAGAGGATCGTAAAGCAGCTATATAAAGTAGGGGAAAGTAAAATAAATCTTAACATATACTTTAAAGGTATCTATTCATTTCGGGACAAGTCTTGAGGCGGATTTGAAATAACCAAATCCAATTCATTATTGAGCTCTAACTCATGCTGATTATTTTGGTAAAAAACATTTAACAAATGAAAAATAAAAGCAATGGAATTTCATACTTTGATGATACCGCACTGCTTAAAAAATGCTTGTAATACTCGTATTTCCTTATGTGTTTCATCTACAGACGGGTATCTAGAAAAAACCATATGGGTAAAGTTCTTATTGCTTTCTTTGCCATTCATTTTATCGTAAAGTTCACTTGCTTCTTTAAATAAAGTTAAGAATCTTCTCATCGACTCGCTTCTGTTGCTTGTGTATAGAAAAACCATCATATACAATTTTGAAATTTGGGTATTTAATTCAATTGCAACATTTGCCTTTAATTGTTCAGGGTAAGTGGAGGTTTTAATTGTTACGCACCCACTTTTCGAATCGTGATTTAAATGAAGGATTTTGCATTAACACAGTGGGAGTTAGACCAAAAAGTAAATATAAAAAAAGCGTTGGAAGGAAGAAAGAAGAAAAATATATCAAAGAACAAAAAGAAATATCAAAATTAAAGGAAAAGACCTAAAGAGATGGAGGGAAAAAGATGCGGTTGCATTCGAATGAGATCCAATACGTAGAGGAAAGTTCATCATAAAAGCTAACGATATAACCAAGTGGTTCTTTTTCAGCTGTTCGAGTTTAGTGGAATCATGGCACGGTAAGGAGTAGTCAAAGGTTAATCTTGTACTACTAGTTATAAGATAACACCTTCAAAATTATTATTTAAAGGTGTTATTTATTCTCCTATACAAAGAGCGTAGTACTGCATGCATTGTATTATTTAAAGATTTTAGTTTAATTTACGGATTAGGCGCAAACTGTCGTAATCACAGACATATACGTATTCTTTACTCTCACAAAGTTCATCAACAGCTCTTTTGACATCTAGGTAAGTACTGTAGTCATGAAATGCAATCATGCCTCCGGTTACGACTCTTGGAGCATAAAGTTGTATATCCTGCTTTACGCTTAAATAGCTATGATTGCCATCAACAAAAAGTGCTGAAATAAGCTCAGGGCAATCAACAATTGCTTCATGACTGTAGTTCTTTATTGGAATTACATAGTTCTCTAATTGAAAACCTTTAATTGCTTTTTGAAAATCGTTAAAGTAATTTCCATGATAATCTTTATCAGGAATAAATGGATCAATTGCATATATCGAACGTTTGCGCTCACTAATCCACTTACTTCCGAGACCTAAGGCTGTTGTACTTTTTCCTTTATAAGAACCAATCTCAATGATGTCTCCTTTCAAATGGTCAACTAAAGCTGGTAGATGCAGAAGTGCCGTTTGTTCCAAATGTGTCAACCAGCCATCTACGCTTTCAATGAAACTATACAATTCACTAATCTTTAATTGAGGATAATCTCCTTGTGTATTCAATTTATTTAGTCACCTCTTTTATCGTAGTTTCATACATCCAATAATTATCTAAATAATTTGAAGAGTTACTAAGATTTATAGAAAAGTTTATCAAAATCCATTATTATTCAATGCATTTTTTACTGCTTCCAAATATTGATATCCATACTTCTTATCTGGCTCCAAATATGTTCCTTCCGCCCACTCATTCCAAGCATTGATAAACAAAAATTCACTATTATTTATGTTCACTGCTTTTTGAATTTGTTGGCTTAGATAGTAAGAGAATTTTTCAGGGGTTGACCCTTTAAAAATGAGTGCTCGATTTCCTACTCTGGCCGAGTTATCCCAATCAATAAATGCACCTGGAAATGTCTTTATATTTTTCTTTATATCAGATCTATCTAACATACGTGAACATACTTGATCATAGTCCATCACAATAAACTTTTGTTGATACCCATCCACAGCTCTCCGGAAAGTATAACCACCTCCATGATTCAAAGTGTAACCGGGTTCAAATTCTAGACAAGCATCGAACCCTGCAATTTCAGGAATCGTGAATGCCGCTAAGGTTTTAACAAAGTAAATACCCTCAAGTCCATTTTGTTTAGCTAGATTTTGCCAATATAGTAACATTTCTTCACATCTTGGTATGCTACCGGATCGATATATAGTAAATAAAGGTTTGTTGTCCACCCTGATATACCTTTCATCCTTAAATGCTGTTAGTAGGAAATCAAAGTGTTCTTTCCAATCCTCTTCATCACCATAATCTTGAGGCATTAAGACGTCGTGAATCCACCCATCCCACCTTCTAGTCCATGGTTCATTTGCCCATGAGAGACAGAAGGGAAGATCAGGTTCTCCTGTTCGAAGAACCTCATTAAATGGTTTTTCAAGTAACCTTTTCCCCTTGAACCAATAATGATAGTAGCAAAATCCATAGATACCGTATTTTTTGGCAATTTGTGCTTGCCATTTTCTTGCAGTTGCATCTGTCAAATCATAGTAATAATCTTGATAAGGTTCCCTCGGTTGATTATGTCCAGGAAACAACGTTTGACCTTTTTTTGTATTGGTCCATTCGGTAAATCCTTGTCCCCACCAAAGGTTATTTTCTGGAATTTGATGAAATTGGGGCAAATAGAAGGCTATAAGTTTCAAATTTTTGTCACTCCTATAATAATGTTTAACTAGAACACCTTGTTTCATTATTATTTAATTAATTGGATTGGGTTGACCCATTCAATTGATAATAATGATCTAAAGAGTCCAGTATAAAAGAAATAGGTTTTTTTAGTGATAAACTGAAGAGGATTCTTATTTTATTAATCGTATGGATTTCAGATTACGATATTGTAGTTATATTGGGTTTAAATTGAGATATTCAAAAGTGGAAGTATATACAAATCATTAACCACCATCCAAATAAAGGAGATGTCAAAAAAGATACCAGAAAGCTTCGATTAAAGCCATCCGGTTATATAAGCTTGGTATCATATCAACCTTGCTATCAATAATAGAAAATGGTTAATGGAGAATGCTGGCACAAAAAAAAACGGTGGGATATGAATGTCAAAGATACAAAACTTCAAGTACAAATCCTAGAGCCGCTTTGAAATTGGGCAAAATACATTTTATTAAGAAAACCATTCTTTATCACAAAGTTGGTCGAGTTTGTTCAGACGCCATTTTTGATGTTAGTGTTGTTATTCTTTTAAACCTCTATAATTTGGTTAGTGGATAGATCGTATTCCAAGAGGTTTGGCTCATGGCTTTTGCACACTTGTTTTTAATATGAATGTATTTATAAAGTAGACCAGTACTATTATTCTGAACATGAAATTTTTGGGACGACCCTAAAATTGGAGTTAATTGGTCTATTTCAAGACCATATTATCTGCAAAAGATAGTAAAGTAAGCTTCCTTTACTAACAAGTGTGAATTTAACTATTCTATAAAGGAGTGGAAACATTATTGAAATTCACTTAATAATATCCTCAATGCCTTTTTATCAAATAAATTGCCTTTACTAATTAATGAACAACTAAGCGTCACAAAGCTAGATTTTTAGTCAAGGGTTGTTAATATCATATCAATCTGCTTGATATCTTCTACAAATTCATGATAATTCTTTACACGTTCACGATAAGAGTGAAGAGCAGTTTTGAATAAATGGTTCGTATCAAGAAAACCATCTCCTCGTGAGGCAATCATAATATCTAACCATTCACTAAATGTTTTTAGTCCTAGTGTATTGTTATTTTGATTAGGATGTCTTCGAAAATAACTAAGAGCTTCGGGAATATATACAGCTTTCCCTTTGGAGAGCAATGACAACCAGGCTGCAAGATCATTGATAAGAGAATACTGTTTCCCTTTGTATACTCCATAAAGTTCGGTAAGATCTTTTTTTCTAAATAACACTGTTGTCGGTTCACCGATGACATTTTGACAACGAATTAATGCAAGGTTTCCCAACACCTTTCCGTCAAAGATTCTTGTTTCATCATATAACCTTGCCGTTGCACCAATAGGAGGGAGAAATTGACCTGATTCATCGATAGTTTGTCGATAAGATGTGACAAGTGTAATATTTTCGAATTCATTAAAAAAATAGATCATTTTCGCAATTTTTTCTTTTTGGAAAACGTCATCATCCATCAAGTAATTAATATATTCCCCTGATGCCAAATCATAGCATTTATGCCAATTTTTTAGAAATAAATTTTTTTCGTTTTTATAATACTTAATTTTAGGATTTGAACCTAAATAAGGTCCAAGCATTTCTTGTACTCGATCATCTGTACTATCATCACAAATAATAATTTCGATATTAGGGTAGGTTTGTTCTAATACACTGTCAATCGCTATTTTTAAAGTATCCGGTCGATTATACGCAGGAATGACTACACTAACTAAAGGATTTCCCACAATGACATCCCCCTTGTTTTGTTTTTGAAAGATACATGAAAACTTATTTTGAACTTTGCATGTACTCTGCGTACAATATTATTTCCGGTATGTCTTCATTAGTAAAAGTCCTCCCCAAAAGACCGACCAAGACCCCAATGGTATTTTTTTACCCAATGTGTTCAAATTATTCAGCCAATACTCGTTGTTCAAAACGTGAATGGAGAGGGTCAAAAATACTATATATTAAGATTATTCTATCTCAGATAAATGGGGGATTAACTTTTCTTTTTTTTCAAGGTTAGGACGTAAAAGTGGAGTTTTTTTCATGATTGTATGAATATTCAATTGCTTTCCTAACCTAAATATATTGCTAACGCCAGGGTAATAGACTTCAACTGATTCAAAATTTTATTGATTTTACTGGAAATTACATGCTTGCTTCGTAGCTTTTGCATACTCGATCTTTAATTCACGCCTTTTGTAGACACTTCAAGTCCTTTCAACATAGCGGCACAAGAAATTTACATCGCCATTTCGCTACAAAAGTATCCATTGATATTGTGGTGTTATTAAATTATGACAAGAAGGTTTGAGTTTTTCATTGAGTCATATTTTCTACTATTTCACATATTAATAAGGAAGAATAACGGTGATAAAGATAACCTTTTGTACCAATGGGATTTCTCACTTGCTTTATTTTTTCGTGATTAAGAAGACCTAAAATGTATTATATTTATTTATAAATAAAATGGAAATTGCTTTCCCGAGTTCCAATATGACTTTCATTTCATAATATAGCTAGCCATTGCCGATTCTTGTACGTGTGGAATATTATCTTCGTCCAACCTTGATAATGAATTAAAAACCAAAGATTTGTTGTACTAGCTTGAATGATTTATATAAAAGCATAAGACAAACAAGGCTTGTGTAAAGTTCTCAATTTTGAACTCATGGACTTAGATTTGCTTCAGTGGGAACTAGAAAAGGCAATATTTAAGTAGGAAAAGGAGATAAAAATAGAGATGCTCAAAGAAAATGATATTAAAAATGAATTTAATGACAAAAAAAAAACGGTTACACTGTTGAGCGGAAAGAAGCGGGGGAGGGTCAATCATCGGATTTAATGGTCAAAGATGAGATTGGACTTAATGACAGATTTGATTTCTGGAATAAAAGTGTACTTTATGTTCATTCTAGGCATGGAGATACCTATACAATTATCAATCAAGGAATTATTAAGGAGCTTAGAAATTTAGTGCGTGAAGTATATACAGCCAAAGCAGAGCAAGATGTGGTCAGTCTTGCTGCTGAATTTAGGCCGGACCTTGTACTTGTTTTACTGGGAGATACATTTCCTATTGACCAAGTGAATGCCATTAGGGAAATGGGGATTAAAACAGCGGTGTGGTTTACGGATGACCCATATTATACAGACGTAATGACAAACATTGCCCCCCATTATCATTATGTTTTTACACAAGAGTTAAGCTGTGTATCTTACTATCAACTTTTAGGTTGTCCCCAAGTTCATTATTTACCTCTCGCAGTCAATACAAAAATTTTTCATTATCAGAGAGAGAGGAAGGATAACTTTATAGACGTTTGTTTTATGGGGGCAGGTTGGAACAACAGAATCTCTTTGTTTGACGAAATTGCTCCCTTTCTATCAAAAAAAAATACACTTATCGTGGGGTCACGTTGGGACAGAATGCGGAATTATCATTTACTTTCCGATAAAATCCATTTTGGATTCCTATCTCCGAGTGCATCGGCTCGCCTTATGAATCAATCCAAAATTGTGATTAATAACCATCGTTTATACGATGATACTACGTTATTCAACCGCAACAGTAATAAACTACCGGCCCTTTCAATTAACCCTCGAACCTTCGAAATTTCTGCCTGCGGCGCATTTCAGCTTTCGGATATTCGACAAGAATTACCACGTTATTATGAAATAGGGAAGGAAATTGAAACTTACACATCTCCTTCGGAATTAACTGAAAAGATAGACTATTATTTAAACCATGACGAGGAGAGAAATACTATTGCTCAAAGTGGGTATATTCAAACATTAAAAAGTCATACTTACGCGAAAAGACTAGCAACTCTGTTGAAATTGATATATGGATAATTTCAATTTTTGATTAAGATGTAGGTGGTTCATTCTTGTTGATCATGTTTTAATGTTCAAATTAAATTTGTAACTATGGGATTAGTTTGTTTAAAACTATATATTCGGAAGGAACCTAAAAAATTTACTCGGTATATAATAACGGTAAATTTTCTATCTATAAGTATTCATGATAATTGATACTTAATTAGATATTTATTTTAGGAGGGCAAACATGACAACCAATCATACTCCACTTTTGACAGTCCATCTTTTTGTTTCCAAGAGGAATTCAGGGGATGGATTGGAAGAAATGCTCATGAGACTGGCTGAAAGTGGCATCACAGTGAAGGTGTATGGACCTGAAGATCCATTATTGGATATAAATCCTAAAAATCCTCGTGTTTATGTTTCATTGGGAACGGGGTGGGAGGAATTTAAGGCACTGTATTCCTTACCTGCTCACGAGAAAAAACGTTGGTTACATTTCAATTCTCCAGCAGAAATTCAACCATTCAATTTATTTTACTGCTGGCTCAAACATACCGATCCTCTCCCAGAAAATAAAACACTACCTTCGACTCATTTTTCTTCAGATACTCCCTTAGTGTCCGTGTTCACAGCAAGTTACAAGTCCAAAGAAAAAATTCAGCGACCTTATCGTTCTCTATTGAATCAGACGTACTCCAATTGGGAATGGGTTATTGTAGACGACTCCGGTGATGATGATGAGACATACAACGAAGACTTACTCCCTCTAGACGATCCCCGTGTGAGGAGGTATCGCCAAGATTCCCGTAATGGCTACATAGGGGCAATCAAACGGTATGCGGCAGGTCTATGTACAGGGGAAATTTTAGTGGAAGTAGATCATGATGATGACCTTACTCCTGACTGTCTAAAGAAAATCGTCGAGGCATTTCAACAACACCCTGAATGTGGCTTTGCTTATGGGGATTGTGCAGAGGTGCACGTAGGGAGCCATAATGCTCATTGGTATGGTTGGGATTGTGGTTTTGGATACAGTATACATTATCGAGTCTGGGTACATGAAATGAATCGATGGCAAAATGTGCAAAGACACACTACCATCAATGGGAACACCATCCGTCATTTGGTTGGTTTACCGAATCATCCTCGTGCGTGGAGGAGGGATTTTTACCATCTGATTGGAGGACACCGCGAAGAACTATTGGTTGCAGACGATTACGACATGCTAGTTCGGACGTTTCTTTGTACGAAGTATGTATCGATTCCCGATTTACTCTATATCCAATATCGAAATGAAAATGGGGATAACTCTACCTTTCAGAGAAATAGGCAGATTCAAATCCTCGTAAAAGAACTGAACAGTTATTATCATCAGAGAATCCGCACAAGGTTGGAAGAACTGGATTTACCCGAGGGTGTGCCGTATAGTCGTGTATGGGAGACAACTACAGATAATCCCGCACGAAAAACTGCTCATATCATTAATGAGGAATTATCTAGGGTTTCCATCCTATTTCCCATTCCTCACTCCTGTCCTACAAATGATCATACCCAGTTATTTAAGACTCTTCAAAAGGGAATTGATACCAATTTTAAAGATATCGAAGTCGTAGTTGTTGGCCGTATTCCTGCAGAACTTGAAACCTTTGCGTCGGTGGCTCCGATGGGAGCCATCCGATGGTGGCCGATGGAGGAGAATGATTCATTAGAAACGTGTATCCAATATGCTAAGTTTTGCTCTTCTTGTACGGAGAAAGTAGTAGTAATGCCTGAACCTCAATAAAGGATGATGAGCATTGCTACTATAGGATCTAGTTAATGAATTTGCCCAAACTTAACCATTTCAACATGGATCATACCCTTATTTATCACGCCTGATAACAATTTAATTAAAATGGGGAGGGTTAAATAAACCTTCCCATTTTTTTTGTCGTCTTAATTATTGGATTAAGAATTTATGAGTAAAAGTTCTCCCCTTAAAATCATCATACAGTCAATCATAAAGGGAAGGGAAAGGTGTTTATGAAAAAAAACCTCATTATATTTATCGCTTTTATTAAATGATTTCCCCCCCAATATCAAACTCGAGTCATTCATTCGATATACTTTGGCCCCATTTAAATGTTCTACAACTCCGTTTCTTATAAACCTACTTCATAAAGGTGTGGATCACAGGTTGAATAGGTCTTTTACGTAAATCCTTGGTTGTTATCTGACTCTTTTTCAAGAGCTATGCGATACCATACATGGGGAATTCTTTGTTTGCTTTATATAGATTACTACTATTCGAGAAGCATCTAGGAGTGGTACTTCATAAATAAATGACGTACAGTATTGTTTTTTAATTTAATTTCAATATCACTCTTCAACAAAGAAAAAAAAGGAAATCGTTTAGGCTACTGAACAGCCAAAAAAAAGCTCACACAGACTATCCATATGGTATATCGACCATTACTCCAAAATGATGATAACTCCATTGCATAAAAAGTGTAATGGAGTTTTTAATTTGTCACGTAACCAATTGGTTGTGAGGTGCTAGGCTCGGCCACAGCCGATGGGGATCCTTTCATGTATAGCCTACTAGTCCCATGTTAAATAAAAATGGACTAATAGGGCTACTAACTAGACCGGAAGTTGTCCTTTTGCATATAAAGGATTAATGAATGACGAAAGGGAGGCAGCTTATGAAAATCCGAAAGGCCATTATTCCGGCCGCAGGCCTCGGGACTCGATTTTTGCCTGCAACAAAAGCTCAGGCCAAGGAAATGCTGCCGATTGTTGATAAACCAACGATTCAATATATTGTAGAAGAAGCAGTAGCTTCAGGTATAGAGGAAATTATTATCATAATCGGTAGAGGAAAAAGATCAATAGAGGATCATTTTGATAAATCCTATGAGCTGGAAGATGCACTTTTACGAAAAAATCAGCTCGATATTTTAGAGGAAGTTCAGAAAATATCTAGTTTGGCAAATATCTATTATGTCCGCCAAAAGGAACCGAAGGGGCTAGGACATGCAATTCTTTGCGCGAAAAGCTTCATTGGAAATGAACCTTTTGCAGTTTTGTTAGGAGATGACATCGTTATGTCTGAAACACCTTGTCTGAAACAAATCATCAATGTTTTTGAGTATTGCAACAGCTCCGTCGTAGCTGTTCAGAACGTACCGGAAAAGGATGTCAGTAAATATGGCATTATTAAGCCAAAAGGGACGATGATTGAGCCTAACCTTTTTCATATCGATTCTTTGGTGGAAAAGCCGAAAAGGGAAGAGGCTCCTTCCAGATATGCGATAATGGGGCGTTATGTTTTAAGGCCTGAGATTTTTGAAACACTATCAAAGCTTCCAATTGGACATGGTAATGAATTACAACTTACTGATGCCATAAATGAGCTAAATAAGCAGCAGGCCGTATTAGCATATAACTTTGAAGGAAATCGATATGATATTGGTGATAAAGTCGGATTTATTAAGGCAACAATAGACTTTGCCTTGCGCAGGGATGATATAAGAGACGAGGTTCTTTCCTATTTAAGGGATGTAAATAAGAAAGAAAACCAGATTATAACGAGAGAGCTTGAATAATATGAAAATAGCTGTTTTGGGTACAGGTTATGTCGGGCTGTCCACTGGTGTTTGTTTGTCAGAAATAGGGCATAGTGTCATTTGTATCGATACTGATGAACAGAAAATTAAAAGTCTACGTCAAGGGATTTCTCCAATTTATGAACCGGGTCTGGAGAATTTGCTTGCTCAAAATGCTACAGCAGGTAGACTCCTATTTACAACATCTCATCGAGAAGCGCTAAATGGTGCCGAGATTATCATCATTGCTGTAGGAACACCGCAAATGGAGGATGGGGGAGCAGATTTATCGTATATTGTGCAAGCCGCGAAGGATATTGCTGCGAACCTAGTACAGAGTTCTGTAGTCGTTATAAAGAGTACTGTGCCAGTTGGTACGAATGATTTTATCAAGGAAATTATAGATGAACATTGTGAAGAAAAGGTAACCTTTAATATGGTTTCGAATCCTGAATTTTTAAGACAAGGGTCAGCTGTTATGGATACGATGCAACCAGATCGAATCATCATAGGTTCTGAAAATAAAGAGGCGGCTAAGAAAGTACAAGAAATGTATCGTCCGTTAAATGTACAATTTATACTAACAAGTATTAGAAGTGCGGAAATGATTAAGTATGCTTCTAATGCTTTTTTGGCGACTAAGATTAGCTTTATCAATGAGGTTGCCAATTTATGCGGAGCAGTCGGTGCAGATGTTAAAGATGTAGCAACGGGAATGGGAAAAGATAAAAGGATTGGAGAAGCGTTTTTACAGCCCGGTATTGGTTATGGAGGGTCTTGTTTTCCAAAGGATGTTAAAGCTTTGCTTCATACTGCCAATTTAAATGGCGTACATTTTTCCCTATTAAAAGAAACAGTAGCGATAAATGATTTTCAGCAGGAACTTCTTGTAACGAAAGCGATAAATCGCTTGGGGGATTTAAAAGGGAAAAAGGTTGCAATGCTTGGTCTTGCTTTCAAGCCAGAGACAGACGATATGAGGGAAGCACCATCAATCAAAATTGCGCGTTCATTAACCAAACTGGGAGCAGAAGTGGTAGCTTATGATCCAGTTGCAATAGATAATGCCAAGAACATATTAAGGGATACAATTAGATTTGCCAGCTCAGTCCGCGAAGCGACATTGGATGCGGATGCTGTATTTATTGTCACGGAATGGGATGAGTTTAAACATTTAGATCTGGAGACATTGATGAACACAATGAGCCAACCCATTGTTTTTGATGGTAGAAATTTTCTTGAAGAAGATCAAATCAGAGCTTGCAAGAAAATTGAATATTATCCAATAGGAAGACCAGCAATTGTTATTGGAATGAATGGTTAGCATTTACTAACATCTGTATTAACTCGAACATGATTTTTTTAAGCCCTATTATAAAAGCTCACGCATTCAAAGGGTGAGTTGTTATATAGGCGGGCAAACCTCAATGCAGCACCTTTGATCGTTCTTAGGTGCTTTTTATATTTCTATAAATGAAAAATCTACACCGATCCTTAGAGCCATAGATCAACTTCAACTATGCATGTAGAATGATTATCATTGCTTACCAATAATGTTGTGTCATTCACTTACTTTAATCCTTTTTTGTATGTTTCAAACACATACTCACTACTCACTGTCATTTAGCTTTATCAGCCTATGGCTAATGACCTTCCACAACTTCCATCTCAATTTTAAATGATTCCAAGGAAATTCGATTCCATTTAGTCCATGCGTACCTATAGATTCATACATAATATACTTGAAAAGGACCAGAAAATTTGTTTACTATGCTTGAAAGGAGAGCATTTACTTGCACACAGTTATGCATTTGAATTTAAGGGTTGACCCTACCCAATATATCTCACAGATTCGAGAAGTTCCTGATTATGATTATATTCATATGGTACGACAACCTAAGTATATGATAGATCTTTCCCTTTTGAATGAGAAGGTTCATTATCTCAATGAAATTTTTTCACCCAAAGAATATGTGGAAAGAAATAATATCTCCCTCTTACATGCTCATCATGGTCAATTAGGGATGTTATTACTTCCGTTTAAAGAGGAAACGAACCTTCCGTTGGTAACAAGTATTCGGGGCAGGGATGCAACCCTGGCTAATCAGCCCATTGGCTATCTAGACAACATGAAAATGCTATTTGATCGAGGGGAGCGTTTTTTTCCAGTTTGTCAGTATTTAGCTGATAAGTTAATTGCTTGGGGTTGTCCTCCAGAAAAAATTAGAGTGTTATATGGGGGGGTTGACCTTAACCAATTCAAATACCGAACTCCACATAAAGGTGGCTCTCAAAACATTTTATCCATGGGTAGGTTGGTGGAAAAAAAAGGACATCACATCTTAATGCAAGCTTTTCAAAAGATTAGAGGTAAATTTCCAAATGCAACCCTGACGATTATCGGAAGAGGGGAGCTTGAAGAACATCTTAATTCTTTGGCAAATCAACTTAATTTAGGAGAGTCCTTTCGTTTATTAAATCATCTCCCTAAAGATCAAGTACGAGATCAGATGACCAATGCAGATATATTCTGCGCCGCGAGCTTAGAAGCAGCCGATGGAGATGTAGAAGGAATACCTAATACATTAAAAGAAGCTATGGCGGTTGGCGTACCAGTGATTTCGACCAATCATGCCGGAATCCCTGAATTAATAACAAATCACAAAGAGGGAGTTTTAGTACAAGAAAACAATGTAGATGAATTGGCAGAGGCGCTTGAATTCATGCTAACTAATATAGAGTTGTGGGAAACATTTACAGAAGCAGCTCGTAAAAAAATCGAACAAAACTTTGACCTTGTCCAACAGCTTCAACAACAAGCTGAATTTTATGATGAACTTGTAGCCTCTTATAAAAAAGGTAAACAAAATTCAGCAACATCTCGCAAAAAAGATAAAAAGAATAAAAAAGATAAAAATGATAAAAAAACACAAAAGAAGACTAAACTGCAAGTTATATATGATGGCGAATCAATAAAACCTAGTAAAAATGCCGAAAAGGCTAAAAAAGCCAAAAAAGCCCTAGTTTATATGCAACAGCTTCAACAGCAGACAAAAGATAAAGTCAAAGATGAACTTGTAGCATCCAATAAAAAAGCTGAAAAAGATAAAATTCATCAGAAGGCTAAAGTAGTGGATGAAACAATAACATCTCGTAATAAGGAAAAAAAGGTTCAAAAAGCCGAAAAAATCAAAAAAGCGCTTAATAAAATTCAACAGCTTCAACAGAAGTCTATAGATAAGCAGTTAGGAGGAGATCATGGAGGATTTTAAAACCATTACTGTAACCAAAGGTGAAAAATCTTTGGAAATTGACAATCCCACTTCCTATGCGCTGATTGGAATGGGTGCTCAAGGTGCAGTATTTAAACTATCAGAAGATAAATGTGTGAAAATCTATTCAGACCCGGTACAAGCGAAAATGGAGGAAGAAGCACTTAAAGCGGGACAACATTTACCCTTTATGCCTGTGGTGTATGATACAGGATCAAACTATATAGTCATGGAATATTTTAATGCTCCAACTTTAAAAGAATACCTGAGAAATTGTACGTATATCCCTGATTCTATAGTAAAGAAACTTCTCTATATATTAAAGGAATTGAAACAAGCAAAATTCACCATGATCGATGCCCCTCTCCGCCATATATTTGTCGTTGGTAATGAGGAACTTAAGGTGATTGATCATGTTAATTCCTTCAAAAGAATGCACCCCGTACCATTAAAATTATTACGAGACTTAAAAATAATCCTATTAAAGGACTCGTTCTTAGCCCAAGTGAAAAAGCTCGAACCGGACACCTTCAATGAGTGGGACAATTATTTCAATCAAAATAGTTTGGACTTTAGAAACATTACCGTCCTCTCTGGAGGCTCAGGTAATGGAGTAAAAGTGGATAGCGCTATTACACAAACACTAATTGGAAAAGGGCATCAAGGTGCTGTTTATCGAGTGTCTGAAGACAAATGCGTAAAACTTTACGGGAAAACGGAACATGCAAATGAAGAAAAAAAGGTTCTTTTATCAAGTCAAGACTTGCCTTTTATCCCGAAAGTCTTTGAAACTGGACCCAATTATATTTTAATGGAATATCTATTAGGACCAGATTTAAATACGTTTCTAAAAAAACAGCCTGTACTTTCTGAGGAGATTACAAGACGATTACTCTATATATTGAAAACAATGGAAAAATCAGGTTTCAAACAAATTGATGCCCCATTAAGGCATATTATTATAACCAGGAATGGTTTTAAATTAGTCGATCATGTCTACTCGTTCTCACGTGAACAAAAAAGACCTCTCGAGTTATTTAAAGACCTGAGAGAAAGAAATTTTTTAGATTCTTTTCTAGAACAAGTGAGGGAGATAGATCCTGATACGCATGCTGAATGGACAAAAACCCCAATTCCATTAGATGAAAATGATAATACTCTTGTAGAGTCATAGTAAAATGCCTATTTAATTGTAGGAATCGATTTTAAAAAAGAATCTCCATGGTGTCAAAATTGAATGAAGGGCAACACTTAAACTTTTTCAAAGAGAAAATTATAACCCAGGTGAAAAACAAGGTGAAAAACTTGTTCCGCAATGTTCATCATTTCCAAAATGGAAAACCTTGTTTTTCATTTCCTCATTCAGTCGGGAAAAGTATACGGCCCTCATTGTATTGCACTGCCCATGTAGTGACAGAGGGCTATGATTTACTTGAACTTTACTCTGTCTCAGTAAAGTATCGAATGTATCAATGTATGAACATGAAACTTTACTCCGTGTTCCAGAAAAAATATAAAGATATTATTGTAAAGGAAGGATTGGAATTAATTATATGAACATTTTAGTAACAGGAGCCGCAGGTTTCATTGGTTTCCATCTAACAAAACGTTTGTTAGCTCAAGATATCAATGTTATTGGTGTAGATAATATTAATGATTATTATGATGTTTTTTTAAAGATCAATCGTCTCAGGTTATTAGAAGAAAACACTAATTTCGAATTTCACAAAATGGATTTGTCAAATAAAGAAAAATTAAATCGATTATTTAAAGACAGAACGATTGATATAGTCATCAACTTAGCTGCTCAGGCTGGAGTACGTTATAGCATAGACAACCCGGATTCTTATGTTAATTCAAACCTAGTTGGGTTTGTAAATATCTTAGAGGTCTGTCGACAAAATAATGTAAAGCACTTAATTTATGCATCCTCTAGTTCTGTATATGGAGCAAATACCAATATCCCCTTCTCAACCAAAGACCCAGTGGATCATCCAGTAAGTTTATATGCTGCCACTAAAAAGGCTAATGAATTAATGGCTCATACTTATAGTCATTTATATAATATTCCAACCACAGGACTCCGTTTCTTTACGGTGTATGGTCCATGGGGGAGACCTGATATGGCCTATTACTCTTTTACTAAAAATATTATTGAAGAGAATACAATAAAGGTTTTTAATAATGGCGAAATGAGAAGAGACTTTACTTATATTGATGATATTGTTGAAGGAATAATCCGCTTACTCGATAATCCACCGATATATAACAGTGAATGGGATAGAGCCAATCCTGATCCAAGTTCAAGCTATGCTCCATACAAAATTTATAATATCGGTAACAATAATCCAGTTAAATTAATGGATTTCATTAACACATTAGAGAAACTAATTGGCAAAAAGGCAATAATTGAATTTTTACCAATGCAACCTGGAGATGTTAAGGAGACCTATGCAGATATTTCCGATTTGCATGCTGAAGTGGGATTCTATCCTTCAACAACAATAGAAGAAGGTTTAACTCATTTTGTAAATTGGTACAAAAAGTACAATAAATAAGGAAAAAAGAAGTAATAAAGAATTCGAGGAAACCATCAAGCAAACCACCGTCATTTAGCTGTCGAAATGATACATCCCCGAGTTGGTGATGGGAAAATTAAAATAACATCGATCCCATTTATGAAATGCTGTTATTAGAAAATGCATATGTGAAAAAGATTGCTGAAGACAGATTCGATATTAGTGGATTTGAAGAGTACATGACAGCAAATCAATATAATGAGCAAAAACCCCAAATCAAATAAAAAGAGATGGGTATACGGGTGAATTACATGCAAGCAAAATGAATATTAAAATATGTAAGTTAATAAAAGGAGAAAGTAATTTGAACCATAAAAAAACGAAAACTTCAGTGGTAGTTCTTAAGGAGCATCAATTGTCAGTTTTTCTCACGATGTCCCTTACACGTAATTCTACAAAAGATCCTCTATCCAAATTAAATCCTCTGTTTGAGAACTCCTTTAAAGTTTGTTCTGAAGACCTACCATACAAAGTCATTTATAAAGCTGATTCTATGTTCCTACATGAATTTCACAAGCAAGTGAAACAACTTGCAGAACAAGAAAAAAATAAAAAATTAGGCAGATATCAAGAACTATTAGTTCAATTAGCAGGCGAGAAAAGCAAATATGAATATCTTATGAAAAGGAGTGAGGTGGGATGAAAACCATTGCTTTTTTTGTGAGTGAAAACATCAAAACACATCAACGTTTTATATATAATCAAATCGTAAAAATTAGTCAATATCGCTCAATCGTAATCGGCCCATTCGACAATACCAACCGTACAGAATTCCCCTTTGAAAACTACTATAATTTAAACAAAATTAAAGATCTAAAAAAATTCTTCGAAGAACAAGATATCATAGCCATTCATGCTCATCACGGATCACACGGACAAGAGATATTGCCTATATGTGAAAAATATAATATCCCTTTGATTGTTAGCATTAGAGGACGTGATGGTTCTGACAGACCAGAAATTTTCGAAAGAAATGCTAAGCGATATTCAGCATTAAATAAACATGGTGCACACTATTACCCTGTATGCCAATATCTTGCAGAAGGATTAAGAAGTTTAGGAATTCCGGCTAAAAATATGCATGTGTTATATGGTGGTATCGAATTAGATCTTTTCCCCTATTCTAACCGAACTCTTCCTATAGAAGGCGAAATAAGAGTTTTATCTGTAGGTAGACTTGTAGACAAAAAGGGATTTTTTACTCTCATAAAAGCATTTAAACGGATTTACTCACAATATCCAAATGCTAGACTGCATATTATTGGAGCAGGTGAAGATGAGAAAAAAATTAAATCCACCATTGCAGAATATAACCTTAATGATGTTGTGATTCTTAGAGGAGCTATGGATTCAAAACAAGTTTCGAACGAATTAAAAAAAGCTCATATCTTTTGTCTAGCAAGTCAAACAGCTAAAAGTGGTGATATTGAAGGCATTCCTAACGCCTTAAAAGAAGCAATGGCTAGCGGTTTACCTGTCGTTTCCACTCAACACGCGGGAATCCCTGAATTGATTGAACACCAGAGAACAGGGTACCTAGCTCCAGAAAAAAATGATATTGAGTTAGCAAAAGGCATACAATTCTTTTTAGAACATCCAGAGATTTGGAACGACTATACGGAAAGAGCACGGAAAGTCATTGAAGAAAAATTTGATGTCAATAAACAAATTATTGAGCAACAAAGATTATATTCTCTCGTTAATACAGAGAAAACGGAAACTAAAACAAAAACAAAAACTAAAAAAACGGAAACTAAAACTAAAACTAAAAAAACGGAAACTAAAACGGAAACTAAAACAAAAACAAAGAAAAAGAAAAAATAAATCAAGTAAGGAAAATTTAAAAACAATATTTATCATAACGAAAAAACAAGCTGGATACCCAATAGTTATCATTTAAATAGAAAGAGGAGTGACATGGGCTATATTGAAGATTTACGCAAGCTTGTGGGAAAAAGGCCAGTCATTTTAACAGGTGCAAAAGTATTAGTGTTTAATCCACTTGGGGAGATTTTATTGCAATTTCGAACAGATACAAAGGTTTGGGGATTACCAGGAGGACTAATGGAGTTAGGTGAATCATTAGAGGAAACAGCATTGCGTGAAGTAAAAGAAGAAACTGGTTTAACGATTGGCCGATTACAATTTCTAAAAGTTTTATCAGGTGTAAACTATTTTATTCACTTACCAAATGGAGATCAATTCTATTCTGTTAACGCTTTTTATACAACAAATGAAATTATCGAAGGAACCTTGAAACCTGATGGTAAAGAAGGAAGTGCTGTACACTTTTTTCCAATCAATCAGCTGCCAAAAGATATGGATCCCGATATTAAAAAAGAAATTTGTAATTATTTAAGATTTGGCAAATGAATTTTTCGAAACCAGCCGTATTTTCGCTCTTCTTCCAAAGAATTAATGAAGAACAAATGACGCTCTTTCCAAAGTACTGGTTGGGAATATGAATGAATCAGCCTACTTTAGAAGGGAGGATGTTTGGCGATTCTACAACTCAGTTGCATGATGGAGAACTACACAAGGAAGCTAAAATGTCCTTTAGGAAACCATACTCAATTGATCGCCTACAATGTCTACTAAGGTTAAAGATCGAAGACGTGACAAACAAAGCAAAACATACAGGCTGGAAGGAGATGTTTTTTAATGGATTGGAAGTCTTTATATTCTATTTGGACAAGTTACAGAAATTTAGATAATGAAATGCGTTTAATGCTTGAAGAAATGAAGGATGATGAAATAGCACTTGAAGACGCCTTTTATAAAAATTTGGAATTCGGGACAGGGGGTATGCGAGGGGAAATTGGTCCAGGTACGAATAGGATGAACATATATACAGTACGAAAAGCGACTGTAGGACTTGCTGAGTATATTCAATCGTTTGGAAATGAGGCAAAAACCAGAGGAGTCGTAATTGCTTACGATTCAAGACATAAGTCTCCAGAATTTGCATTGGAGGCAGCCAAGACTTTGGCAACAAAGGGAATTAAAGCTTATGTATTTGATGAATTACGGCCTACCCCACAACTCTCTTTTTCCGTACGTAAACTGAATGCATTTGCCGGTATCGTCATTACAGCAAGCCATAATCCGCCTGAATATAATGGATATAAAGTGTACGGATCAGACGGTGCACAGCTACCTCCTGAAGCGGCGGATCAGGTCATTAATTACGTGAACGCGATTGAAAATGAGCTTTCCATTGTAGTGGAAGAAGAAGAAATCCTAAAGGACAGAGGGCTCATTCAAATCATTGGGGAAGAGCTGGATATTGCTTATAATGAGCGTTTGCTCACTATCCCGGAAGATCCAAAGTTAGCAGATGAAATCGATGTAAAGCTCGTGTTTACACCGCTTCATGGTACAGCCAATAAATCCGTAAAACGTGCTTTGCATGATCTAGGATATCGAAATGTCCATATTGTTAAAGAACAGGAAATGCCCGATGCTGACTTTCCTACTGTTAAATCGCCTAATCCAGAAGAACATGCTGCTTTTGAATTAGCCATCACTCTTGGAAACCGTGTCGACGCTGATTTATTGATTGCCACCGATCCGGATGCGGATAGGCTCGGAATTAGCGTGAAAAATAATGCTGGAGATTATGTCGTATTAACAGGCAACCAAACAGGCGCTCTTTTTTTGGAATATTTAATTTCCCAAAAACAAAAGAAAAGGACCCTTCCAGAAAATGGAGTCGTATTAAAGACCATCGTGACTTCAGAAATAGGACGGGCGATTTCTGAGCAAAATGGTTTAAAAACGGTAGATGTTTTAACTGGATTTAAATTCATTGCTGAAAAAATCAATGAATACCACAAAAGTGGAGAACATTCTTTCCTGTTTGGTTATGAAGAAAGCTATGGATATCTAATCAAAGATTTTGCTCGTGATAAGGATGCCATACAGGCGACCATTCTGGCAGTGGAAGTCTGCGCCTATTACAAAAAGCAAGGGAAAACGATGTACGAAGGTTTGCTGGGTGTTTTTGATAAATATGGATATTACTTGGAAGGTTTGCGATCGTTGACTTTAAAAGGAATTGAAGGTTCCAGACAAATTCAAGCGATTCTCAATGAATTCCGTGAAAATCCACCAGATCAAATTTCTGGTCATAAAGTAGTGGTTCAAGAGGATTATCTCAGTGGGAAAAAATACACGTTTGGGGCAAATAGGGAAGAGGCCATAAAGCTCCCAAAATCGAACGTATTAAAATACTTTCTTGAAGATGGCACATGGGTATGTTTACGACCTTCCGGAACTGAACCTAAAATTAAATTTTATTTCGGTATTCAAGGAAACTCAATGAACGAAGCCAAGGGGAAATTATCAACCGTTATGGAAGACTTTATGAGAAGAATCAATAATTTGCTTTAAAGAAGAAAGGCTCTCATTCAGAGGATCTTCGTAAAATAACTAGGGCCCGCATTCAAATGCGGACCCTTTTTGTCTTTCGATAGATTGGTACTGCTTTCTAAATCTAGCACCCAGCCTCTCCCTTCTTAGAAACAAGATTTCCCGTAAGTCGTCTTATGCCTTTCTGGGCTGAAAAGGGTACGTACTCCAGCAAGGGTTGAATATGAGGAGTGGGTATCGCGGGCTGGTGCTGATATGTATTACTATTCGGTACTGATTGGAGTATTGAGCATATAATATACTATTCCAATCCTCCAATTCCCCCCTATGATAGTAGCCTTGCTGATACCGTATGACGTTACGTAGTACAGTTGTACAGGCCCTAGGATGGGCCTTATGAAAGGTGCTAAATAGGGAGGTTTTTTAAAGAGTCCTTATAGCGCCCCTTTAGAGGCCATCCCCAATAAAGAAAAGTGCCATATAAGATGAAGTTTCAAAAAGTAAAACCAGAACATGGAACATCATACATATACCGTTACATTAAGGGCTAACTGCCATTTCAGGTGTCTTGTTCAAATCACCCTACATCAGGCACCTTTTTTCTAAAGGAATAAAGTGCAGCGAATGGAATGATTGAACTAGCGCATTGAAGTTCTTGGTCTCCTATTTAATTATTTAACTATTCGGAATTGCTTCATAGACCAGTTTTCATTAGGTTTTTTTTACATTTTTAACTGGCTGTAATTTTTGTACCTGAACCCAAAGTTTTTATGATTTAAAGCTGTACTTTCAATTATGTGGAAAACTGTAAAAAAAATTATAAACATGAAAAAACCTTTGTTTATCCTGCAAACAAAGGTTTTTTCTATTTACTTCAAATACCTAGTTGCAGACATGATATCTAGGCTTATCGTTAGCTATACTGGATAATCCGTGCCAGCAAATACAGTTGGACCATTGATGTCGAGTAGTTTAACCGATAGAATGCCATCAACAGTGTAAAATCGATTAAACGGTACCCTAGTAGCTACGGTGTCGTTAATTCAAACGCAACTTAAAACCCTTTGTTACTGAAAAAAATAAATAATCACGACTTTTTACCATAGCATACGTTAGAGATTCTCTTTTCCGGCATTAAGGGGTAGATAATAAGATGGTGGCTGCTGCACCCTCCTCTAAGGCTGCGTCTGAGCCGACCCTAGTGACCTGTACAGTTAATAGATCACATTGGTTGACAACTACACTAGCGGTTGTAGATCCACAACAATTGCCTGGATTTGGTCCTGTTATCGTTACACTAATGCCTGTGCTGACAAAAGTAACACCACAATCGGTGCTTCTAAATATTGTACCTGTTATTGATTGCGCTGCGGTTAATGGTTCATCACGGATACTGAAGACGAAACCTGTAATGGTTGATGTCTGTGCTATAACTACATTTGTTCGTGTAGGATCCGGGTCATCTACACCTAGTCCAAAGAATTGATTGTTGGGAAGTGCGTCATCTGAAGCTAAATAGATAGTACTTGCTCCACCACCTTGTGGACCTTGAGCCCCTTGAGCCCCTTGAGTCCCTTGAGGTCCTTGAGCGCCTTGAGGTCCTTGAGCGCCTTGAGGTCCTTGAGCGCCTTGAGGTCCTTGAGCGCCTTGAGGTCCTTGAGCGCCTTGAGGTCCTTGAGTACCTTGAGTACCTTGAGGTCCTTGAGGTCCTTGAGCGCCTTGAGGTCCTTGAGCGCCTTGAGGTCCTTGAGCGCCTTGAGGTCCTTGAGGTCCTTGAGTACCTTGAGGTCCTTGAGCGCCTTGAGGTCCTTGAGCGCCTTGAGGTCCTTGAGGTCCTTGAGGTCCTTGAGGTCCTTGAGCGCCTTGAGGCCCCTGATTACCTTTTTTATCATTATCAGTTACGTTTACTTTCACTTCAACGTTTTGGTCTACCTTTTGTTCTTGTTTAGAAGAGCATTTGCATTGACTTTGTCCGCAATCCTTACATTTTTTATGATGACATTTGCATTTACTATGACCGCAATCCTTACATTTTTTATCCCTACCCAACTTTGTACCCTCCTTTTATAAAACATTAATTTATCTTATGAATCTAGAATTTTTTTGGATTAGAAAAAACCAAATAACAACACCCATTTTTAAACACAGAACATTTTTAAATACCTATCTCTTGATAACGGGGAGAAAAGATTGAGGTGACATCTGAGGTAAAACAAGCAGAAATCACATTGCGGATCAAGGAGTCAGATATTTACCGGGATAGGTAAAGGAGGTAAATCGGACATTGAAGGATTAAGGGAAAAGAATCCGCACAATTAAAATGCAATTCATCAAGTTAGGAGCCAATATAAAGTACTCATAAATTGTAATATTGCTGACATTTTTAAATTTAGAGCATAACATGTAATAACCAATTTAAGTACCTCTTATTTCGATTCGGATGCGTTACTGCTTTGTCCCCTTTTGATAAAAATAGTAAGAAAAAAGCCGACCTTTATTGGTCGGCTTGTTCAAATGTGATTCCTATTTCAAGGGGACGGTTCCTTTTTTATACTTTGCCTCACACCCCAATGCCCGATCATTGTGTAACTTCCGCGAAATCTTTCGGACGATCAAGTCAAAACAATTGCTGAACGGGATGGAATGATTGGACTAAATGCATTCTCTGCATTGTAGATCCTACACGCCCGGGGATTGACCGATTCATTAACCACGCTTCATACATTGCCGACTGAGTTGGTATATGGCATTTAGGCTTTCGTTTCGATTTCATTGAATACCTTGAAGTAGGGGTAAGGGGAGGCTTCGCCTTCTAGTTTTATTAATGAACAAACAAGCCTGTATCCACCTTGGATCAGGCTTGTTTGTATATAACAAAATTAATCACGATAAATATTACGTTTTAGGACTTTGATTAAAAATCATGCTTGCAATTGCGATTGACTAGAATTCTTGAAAATCACCTTCGCTTTAAAATGTGAGAACAAATAACAGCCTATAATCACAATACAACTACCAATTCCTTGTACCCACGTCATTTTTTCACCTAAAAAGAGAAAAGCTAAAATTGCAGTGAAAATAGGATTAAAATTCAAGAAAATACCTGATGTAGTTGTACCTAACTTTTGTACACCAATGTTCCAAAGTACCATACATGCTACAGTTGAGATAACACCTGTATATAAAATAGATTGTATGAAAGAAGTATTTATATTTGACACTGTAAAATCAGAAAAATTAAACGGGAGAATAACTATAAGTCCAAATATACCAGAATATAATGTTGACATCATGGGTGTTGTTGTTAACATTGCCCATTTGCTACAAACGGAATAAATCCCCCAAACACATACAGCAGCCATCATATATAAATCACCTGTATTAAAACGTAATGAAAGGAATAGATCAATATTTCCTTTTGAAAGTACAAGTATTACACCAAAAAGCGAAAAAAACATAGAAAACATTTGTAGAATATTAATTCTTTCTTTTAAAAAGAAAAATGAAAAAATTGCAATTGAAATCATGTTTAATGTTGATATTAACCCAACATTAGTGGCGGAAGTTTTCTCTAATGCTACAAATTGTAATAGATTAAATAGAACCACACCTGTAATCCCCATCAAAAATAATGGAAGGATTGCACTACGACGGGGAAATATCTTTCTTTCTTTCCACCATACAATTGGCAAAAGACAACTAATAGCAATGATCCACCTTAAAGTCGTCAACGTCATCGGAGAAGCATGTTCGACAAGCGACTTTCCAACGACAAAGTTTCCACCCCATAACAAACTTGTTAAAAGTAATAACGAAAAATAATAATATTGCATTTCATTTTGCTCCTTTGCATCTTTCACTGTTTAAGTAAAAAGATCGAAGCCATTGTGCACAATGACATTTCAATTTTCATAATTAATTATTAATAATTTTAACATTTTAGATCGTTACTTAATATATTATTTTGTATAATAGAAGAAACTTAAAATAATATTAAGAAATATTGCCGATGAACAGAATTAAATTTTGTTTTACTATTGGAGTGATACTATTTTTGGAATAATTGTAAAAGGGGTGACTATAAGTGGAATCTATCGTAAGCAAGGTTCTAGATAATGTTGATATTCAAATTTTAGATTTACTACAAAAGCAAGCACAGTTAAGCAATACTGAGCTTGCAAAGCGTGTCAAATTATCTCCACCAGCTATACATTCAAGGATAAAACGATTGGAAAATGAAGGGTTTATTAATGCACAAGTAGCAATTTTAAACCAGGAGAAGCTAGGTTTTGATTTATTATGTTTCATATTTATTAGTACGAATATACATCAAGCTGAAAAACTGGAAGTTTTGGAAAAGGCATTAGCTTCTATGTCAGAAGTATTAGAGTGTCATTGTTTAACAGGTGAGTATGATTATCTTCTAAAAGTGGCTAACAAAGATCGGAAGGAATTAGAAATATTTATTAGACAGTTAAATAAACTAGGCATTACAAAAATTCAAACTAGCCTAGCTCTCAGAGAAATTAAATATTCAACTGTTTTACCTATATGGGAAGAAAAGTCACGTTCGTAAAAGTACACTTTTGCGAACGTTTTGTTTTTTTATTAAATCGCCTATTTTTAACGTGCGTTAAAGTTTTCAAATACTATCACTTTTAAAGAAGAGGAATATTTACTACTTGACGAAAAGGATACGGAAACTGGTTATAATGCGGAAGAAAGAATTACTTTATTTAAAGCAAAAAAAGATGGAAAGAGGTTAGTAAAAAAGTTCAAGAGAGCAGAAATTTTTGAGATATTAAAAAAGATCCTGAGTATCAAATTTCAGTGGAGGATTTCGCAACAATTTAAAATACAAATATACAAGAAGTAGAGATTGGATCAATTGTCACTATTAAAGAAGTGACATAAAAATATGAAATGCTGCTTAAAATTGTGAGTTCCGCAGAATCACCAACTGGTCACCGAGAGTTAACAGTCGATCAATCAGCAAAGAATGAGAAGTTTTTTAAACAAGAAGAGCCCATGGAGTTAATGCATTCTATGGGCTTCACAGGGGTTAGTGAAAATTTTCCATTTAAAGGGACTTTTCAGTCTCGTTAAAAATAAAAGAGAGATTAATTGGAGTTATCACAAAATTCCCACACTAAAAAACATCATACAAAGACAATAAATTAAGTCGTTCCACCTTCTAAAAGTTTAACAGGCAGATATGTCTCCAACGGAAAATCGTTAAATTCACCTTTAATTTCTTTTAATAAAATATCAATTGCTGTCTTGGCAATTAAATCAATTGGTTGTTGTATGGTTGTCAATTCTGGCAGTAAAACTTGAACTGCTTCTGTTCCATCATAACCGACAACTTTTAATTGAGTTGGTATATCTTTTCCTCGCTTTTTAGATTCAGCTATAACAGATGCCGCGATTAAATCATCACTTGCAAAGATCCCATCTACTTCTGGATGTTCATCAAAAAGCTTAGAGATTACTTCTTGATGACTTTGACCATGTGAAACTTCATATGTAATTGGAAGTCTACTCTGTTCCTTCATAACATCCTCATACGCTTTTCTTCTTAAGTTTGCTGGTGTTTGCAGCTCAATTGGTCCATTTATATGAACAATATACTGACAACCTTTCATTATTAATAATTCTGTAGCTTTTTTCCCTCCGCTATAATTGTCAGAGCCAACAACAGGGATGTTTTTCGATAAGTAGTGGTCAATTGCCACGACAGAAAGATGCTGCTTCTCATAATTTAGTATACCTCGGTTATATGTCACTACGACTACTCCATCTACTTGATTACGTATGAGCATTTCTAAATATTTTTCTTCTTTATCTATACGGTTTAAGCTGTTACAAAGTAACAATTTATAGCCTAATGAAGCACAGATACTTTCAATATGAAAGGTAAGTTCACCGAAAAATGGGTTACTTGAATTTGGGATAATTAGTCCTATTAAATTAGTTCGTTTATTAAATAAAGAACGGGCTAAATCGTTTGGAAAATAATTAATCTCTTCCATCGCTTTATAAACTTTTTCTTTTGTCTTTTCACTTATGTAACCGCGGTTATTTAATACACGGGAAACTGTTGTTGATGAAACACCTGCTCTTTTTGCCACATCGTGAATGTTAGGCTTCATTTCATGTCCTCCTACCTTATTAAGAAACATCCATTATTATTTAACTTTTTTATACTCATTTAAATAAAAGTTTTCATGTTTTTGTCCATTGATTGGAAACTGAGATTTTTTGAGTTGGTTCACAGAGTTATTAAACATTGGCATCAATATTGTATAAAGAGCGAAGGTTTTAAAAATGAAAAACCCATTAATAAACTGTTTAATAGCATATCATAATCTGTCACCTACTAGGAAAACCCTATAATAAAATAATTTCAGATTAGTCTGATCACGCACCCATTTTAGAGAAAAGTACTAATATGTGCAAGAGTTTGAGACAAACTACACGAAAGTTAATGTCTGATTTTTCAAAAAATAACTGTCAATCGGTTGACATATGTAACCGGTTGACATAAACTACTGTTGAAAGCGCTTTTATAAGTTTTTTTAAGACGAAAGACATATGAGGGGGAAGTGAAAGGTATGAAGAAATGGCTACTAGTAAGTATATCTTTATTACTGATGTTTGCTGCGGTGGGCTGCAGCAAAAGCGAAAGCGTTAATAGTGATGGTAAAAAAACGATTACGATGTGGGTACACATATCTGATGATAATGAAGAAGGAAAAGTGTATAAAAAACGGCTAGAAGCCTTCAATAAGAAGTATTCTTCTGACAATATCAAAGCTAAAATTGAATTTATTCCACGTAGCGGAAATGGCGGTGGTTATGAAGACAAAGTAAACGCGGCCCTTACAACTAGCACGTTGCCGGATGTTATTACTTTGGACGGACCAAATACAGCTGCTTACGCGAAATCTGGTGTCATTGCACCATTGGATGAGTATGTAAAAGATCAAGAGGATTTGCTGCCAAGTATTAAGCAACAAGGAACTTATAAAGACAAGCTGTATGCAATTGGTGTCAGTGAATCATCTGTTGGGATTTACTACAATAAAAGAATGTTACAAGAGGCGGGCGTAGATTTGAATACGCTACCAACAGTTGATAATCCATGGACATGGGACCAATTCCTTGCTCTTTGTAAAACGTTGAAAGATAAATATGACAAACCAGCTATTGATATGCAATTACAGTCGAAAGACGAAATGTTGACGTATGCGCTAACCCCGTTTGTCTGGTCAGCCGATGGGGATATCATCTCGAAAGATGGAAAGAAAGCAGAAGGTGTCTTCAATAAAAAACCTACTGTTGAAGCGATGACTTTTATTCAAACAATGTTGAAAGAAGGTTATACGACACGAACGCCAGTCAAACAAGCGTTTGAAACGGAAAAATATTCAATGAAGTTTAGTGGAGTATGGACAGTAACTGATATGAAAACAAACTACCAAAAGGTAGATTATGGCGTTATGCCATATCCAGTATCACCAAAGACAAAGAAACTAGTTTCTCCTTCAGGTAGTTGGCAATTTGCGATGACCCAAACGTCCGAAAATAAAGAATGGGCTGCAAAATTAGTTGACTGGATGACAAACAAAGATTCGAATGTGGAACTGAGCCGTACGATTGCAGCACTGCCAGTCCGATACTCTTCTGAAAAAGTGATGGCAAAAGAGTTCTCAGATCAAATGAATGTTTTCCTGAAACAATTGAAAGAAACAGGACACGCACGTCCCGTTACACCGGCTTATCCGCAAGTCACCCGTGCTTTCCAACAAACAATCGATGACATCAGCTTCTATGATCAAAATAAAGATATCCAAAAAGTATTGGATACACATGCGAAAGAAATGCAATCAGCTATCGATAAGGCAAATTAGAAGGAGGAACTATGAGTAAAATTGGATGGAAAGAAAATAGGAATGTCTATACATTTCTGAGACCAGAGGGAAGAACCAAGAATAGAATTCGGTGGAAAGAAAATGTAGTTGCATATACGTTTTTGGGACCGGCGTTGTTAATATTATCGATGTTCCTTGTTATTCCGTCTATTATGTCAGTCTATTATTCGTTTACGGATTACTATTTATTGACACCAGATATGCGTACATTTGTCGGATTGGACAATTTCATCAATCTATTCCAGGACCCAATTTTTCTGAAAAGCTTGGTGAACACACTGAAATTTGTCGTTTGGGTGATTCCGTTACAGATAGGGGCAGCTCTTGGGCTGGCCCTCCTGTTAAATAAACAACGTAAAGCAAACACGTTTTTTAAAGTAGCTTACTTTAGTCCAGTTGTCATGTCACTTGTCGTTATCTCTGTTCTATGGTTGTATTTGTTGAATCCAAATGAAGGGATTATTAACAACGTCCTCACATACTTCGGCATTTCAGCGCAACCGTTTTTGACAAGTCCTAAGCAGGCGATATTTACAATTGTTGTGGTTTCAGCTTGGCAAGGAGCTGGCTTTCAGATGCTGATTTTTCTAGCAGGACTGCAGAATATCCCTGGTGATGTTTATGAGGCGGCACAGTTAGACGGAATGAATAAATGGCAAAGTTTTATATACATTACGTTACCTTTGTTGAAACCAACTTCAATTTTTATATTTATTACCACATTAATTGGCGCATTCAAGCTGTTGGTTCAACCAATGGTTATGACGCAAGGTGGACCAGTGAATTCCACCATGACGGTTGTCTATTATATTTATCAAACTGGTTTTACGGACCGTATGGTTGGTTATGCCAGTTCAATTGCTCTCTTGTTTGGGACGATTATCGGACTTGTTACGATTACGCAACGTAAACTGGTGAAGGAGGATGAAGACTAATGAGACGGAAATTCGGGCCTCTAACGATTTTAGAATACATTTGCCTGGTTTTGCTCGCAGTGCTATTTATTTTTCCACTGTTTTGGATGGTCGCATCCTCGATGAAGCCAGAAGCGGAAATTTATAACGACATGAGCAACATTAAGGCTTTCCTGCCATCATTTCATCCATCGGACTGGTTTGTATCCTACAAGCAAGTTCTGTTACGATTTCATTTACTAGGTTATATCGGCAACAGTTTGTTTTATGGTTTGTGTGTAGCAATTGGTTCCATAATTATCAATGGGATGGCGGGCTATGCATTTGCTAAACTTAATTTTAGTGGAAAAAAAGTGCTGTTTGGTCTTTTATTGGCTATTTTAATCGTGCCATTTGAAACTATCTTAATCTCTCAATTTACCATTATTCATAGCATTGGATTAGTGGATACACGTCTCGCGGTTATTTTGCCAGCGTTGGCAGGGGCATTCAATATCTATTTGTTCCGGAACTTTTTTATGGCGATTCCAACAGAGATTATTGAATCGGCAAAATTGGATGGGGCAAATACATGGCAAGTTTTCTGGCGGATCATGCTACCGATGTCTAAACCAGCTGTTGCCACTGTTGGAACATTGGCTTTTATCGGAAGTTGGAATGACTATATCTGGCCTCTGATGGTCTTGACAGACAAGTCGAAATTTCCGATCCAAGTAGCGATTACAGCAATTAATAGTACAGATCCGGTTTATACTAACCAAGTCATGGCTGTACTGACGATATCCACCGTTCCATTGATTATTATCTATATTGTGGCTCAACGTTATATTTTAGAGGGGATTGGTGGTTCAGGTACAGGCATTAAATAGAGAGTGTATCATCATTAACAACCATGTATGGACTTAAATTCACATTTCTAATTCTTCTTTTTCATATTGTTAACTAGTTATTCATTTCTTTACACATGTCTAGTAAAAGGAGCAATTAAATTGAAAGTTTCAAAAAAGCTGTATTGGATGTTAAGTGCGTATTTTTTCTTTTTCTTTTTTACTTGGTCTTCTAGTTACTCTTTATTTTCCATTTGGTTAGGACAAGAAATAAATTTAAGTGGGTCAGCTACAGGTATTATCTTTTCTGTAAACGCTATCTTCGCCTTATGTATGCAGCCACTATATGGTTATATATCTGACAAAATAGGTTTAAAGAAAAAAATATTATCTTTCATTAGTTTGCTTCTCGTATTTGTAGGACCATTTTATATCTTCATCTATGGACCATTATTAAAATACAATGTCTTTTGGGGCGCGGTTGTTGGAGGAATCTATTTAGCAGTTGCTTTTCTAGCTGGTATTGGAGCGATTGAATCATATATTGAGAAGATTAGCCGTAAATATGATTTCGAGTATGGAAAATCGAGAATGTGGGGCTCTTTAGGGTGGGCGGCAGCTACATTTTTTGCAGGACAGCTGTTTAATATTAATCCAAATATCAATTTCTGGGTTGCATCTGTTTCAGCAATCATATTAGTGGCCATTATTATGTCTGTGAAAATAGAAATGACGGATCAAGAGATGAATAAAGCTGATTCTATTAAATTAAAAGACGTTGGACAACTTTTTTTATTAAAAGATTTCTGGTTTTTCATGATGTACATAATTGGGGTGACATGCGTATACAGTGTTTATGATCAGCAATTCCCTCTTTATTACGCCTCTTTATTTCCGACTGAATCGTTAGGCAATCAAGTATTCGGATATCTAAACTCGTTCCAAGTATTTTTAGAGGCTGGAATGATGTTTCTTGCTCCGTTTATCGTAAATAAGTTTGGTGTAAAGAATAGTTTAATTCTAGCAGGATTTTTAATGGCCTTCCGAATCATCGGTTCTGGAATTGTTGTTGGGCCAATCGGAATTTCTTCGATGAAATTAATTCATGCTCTAGAATTGCCTATAATGCTAATTGCTATTTTTAAATATTTAGCAGCGAATTTCGATACCCGCCTATCTTCTGTGCTTTATCTAGTTGGTTTCCAATTTGCATCTCAGGTAGGTGCATCTATTCTTTCACCACTTGCAGGTGGATTATATGACAGTGTAGGATTTCGTAACACCTATCTCATCATGGGAATCATGGTTTTTTGTTTTACCATTATTTCAATCTTTACTTTAAAAGGTTCTAAAAAAAGAAAGGGCTTAAATGGCAATGTGGAAAGGTTACGAAAGATAATATAGGAGGATGTTAGGATGTTAACAATTAATAGAATTAAACAGGCTGAAGAGGCACTGAAGAATGCAAAGACAAAAATAAATAATCGTTATCGATTAGGTTACCATATCATGGCTCCAGCTAACTGGATTAATGACCCGAACGGTTTCACACAGTATAAAGGGGAATATCATGCATTTTATCAATGCCATCCATATGATGCAAATTGGGGGCCAATGCATTGGGGCCATATAAAAAGTAAAGATCTCATTCATTGGGAGCATTTGCCTGTTGCTTTAGCTCCTGGGGATGCTTGTGATACAGATGGATGTTTCTCAGGAAGCGCCGTTGATAATAATGGTGAACTAACCCTAATCTATACAGGACATCACTATACAGACAAGGAAAAAGATCTCTTCTATCAAAATCAAAATATTGCGGTCAGTACGGATGGCATAACATTTGAGAAAGTTGGAGAAAATCCGGTTATTGCTAAACCACCAGTAGATAGTGCACATCACTTCCGTGATCCAAAGGTGTGGAAGCACAATGATGCCTGGTACATGGTTTTAGGAAATTCGACGAAGGAGAATGTCGGAAGAGTTATTTTATACCGTTCTTCTGATCTATTGAAGTGGGAATACATTGGTGTTCTTGCACAAAGTGATGGCTCGCTTGGATATATGTGGGAGTGTCCGGACTTCTTTGAATTAGATGGAAAATATATTCTAATGATCTCTCCTCAAGGTATTAAATCAAATGGAGATTTATATAATAATCTATTCCAAACAGGTTATTTGGTTGGAGATTATAATTACGAAACAAACGAGTTTGTTCATGGGTCATTTACTGAATTAGATAATGGACATGACTTTTATGCAGTTCAAACACTATTAGATGATAAAGGTCGTCGAATTGCGATTGGTTGGATGGATATGTGGGAGTCAAACATGCCAACTAAAGCAGATGGATGGTGTGGAGCCTTAACATTACCACGCGAAATAACACTAGGGGATCATAACAAGATTTTAATGAATCCTGTTGGGGAATTAGTCTTATTACGAGATTCTGAACACAATGAGTGTACAAATCAATCCATTTCTGAAAGCTATTTGATAGAAACGAAAGAGGATTTACTTGAAGTGAAAGCTGTGTTTGACTTAACTAATTGTAGTGCTCAATCTGTAGGTCTAAAAATTCGTGGAGTTCACCACGAAGAAACAGTATTAACGTATCACTTAGATAAACAACAGCTAACACTTGATTGCTCCAAGTCAGGAAAAGTGGAAGATGGTGTTAGAAACACAATACTTGAGACAAATAAAGAGCTTTCCCTACGTGTATTTATTGATCGATCCTCCATTGAAATCTTTGCGAATGATGGACAAACGACCATGACAAGTCGTATCTATCCGAATGAAGATAGACTAGGAATTGAGTTATTTACTGAGAAGGGTGATGTACAAGTCAAGGAAATAACCTATTGGAACCTAAAAGACATCTGGAAATAAAATAACAAGGAACAAGGAACAAGTGTCTAGACACTTGTTCCTTGTTTAGGGGTGAATACATTGAAAAAGGTTTTTTGTATTGGTGAGACATTAATTGATTTTATTCCTATTCAAAAAGAAAGATCTTTAAAAGAGGTTACTAGTTTCGAACGTGTTGCCGGTGGAGCTCCTATGAACGTTGCGATTGCAATTGCAAAATATGGTGGGAATTCCGTCATGCTAACCAAGATAGCTAATGATAATTTTGGTGATTATTTAATGGATGTGCTTCGAGGAAATAATGTAGACACTTCCTATATTATTCGAAGCGATGAAGGGGAAACTGGATTAGCCTTTGTATCTGTAGATAATTTTGGAGAAAGAAGTTTTAATTTTTATCGAAAGAATACAGCTGATTTATTACTTTCACCAGATGAGGTGAAGTCAGAGTGGTTTAATCAAGGAGATCTTCTGCACTTTTGCTCAGTGGATTTAGTTGAAAGTCCAATGAAACAAACTCATATAAAAGTGATAGACAGATTTAATAAAATGGGTGGAATAGTAAGTTTTGACCCTAATGTCAGGCTTCCTTTATGGCCTGATGAAGAAAGCTGTCGGCGTACCATACTAAACTTCTTGCCTCTAGCTGATATTGTAAAAGTATCCGATGAAGAATTATATTTTATAACAAATATTAATAAGGAAAAAGAAGCGATTAAATCCCTTTTTGTCGGTAACGTGAAAGTAGTCGTATATACAAAAGGAAGCGATGGCGCAAATATTTATTTGAAAAATGGAGAGGAATATGAAGACAAAGGATTTAAAGTAATTGTTTCGGATACAACTGGGGCAGGTGATGCATTTATCGGAGGTTTCTTATCCGAACTAGTGTCACTTGAAATATCTAATGAAAATCTATGTGAAAGAGTGAGTGAAAATCATCAACGATTACTTACTTTTGCAAATGCAAGTGGAGCACTCACTGCTTCCGTAAAAGGAGCTATTCAGGCAGCACCTGGAAAACGACATGTATTAAATTTTATATCTACTCAACGGGCAGCAACAAAGAGGGGCGAGAATGGAAATCTGTAACAAGTTTTAAACTACCTTACTGTGATCATTATTTATAAGGCCAATCAATCTCATATATATGTATTCCGGTCAAAAAGGTCCAGGTGTAGGAATTATGATAAATGGAGACGTGGTGCGAGGAAGTTGCTTTTTTCTAAGGAGAGGTTTTATTCGTCCCTCGGTATGATGACCGAAATTTTCTGCAAGCTTCGGAAAATGGAAGTGGAACTAAAGAAGCAACTAGCCGTGAGGAAAATGAGATGGATTCAATTAGCTGTTTAGTAGGAGAGAAATACGGGAGTGAAGTTCAACAAAAGATAAAATAAATCTGCAATAGTGAACCTAATAAGAAGGGTTCCTTGTGAACTAACGAGTGCGTTAGCTGAAGATCGGAGCTATCTTTAAGGCAGCTTTTTCGTGCGCCCGGCATGGGTGCAATCTATAGGGTGTGAGTCCCGAGCCATGAAGGCAGTAGTAATGGTTAGCTTAATGCAAGGGTGTCCATGGTGACGTGGAATCTGAAGGAAGCAAGCGGCAAACCTCCGGTCTGAGGAACACGAACTTCATATAAGGCTAGGTATCATTGGATGAGTTTGCGAAACAAAACAAAGTCCTTACTGCCGAAGGTGGTACAGAGTAAATGAAGCAGATAGATGGAGGGAAAGATTGCACTCTTACCCGGGGAGGTCTGATGACAGCCAAGTACACTTGGTAACCTGTCCAGTGATGGACAGCTGAATCATCAGAAGTCAGCAGAGGTCATAGTACTTGTCTACTCGAGAAGATAAGGAAGGACCGAACAGATTAAGGAGGATGAATACTAGGCGTTCGTTATCTGCGAAGAAGCAAACAATTCCTAACGGAACTTATTTGAAGGAAGAAGTGGTGAATACACGGGGAACTTCAAAAGGGTGGAGCAGATAAAGGCACAAATAGACCATTTATCCACGTAGAAAGGATATCAACGATGTTAATGGAACAGATACTAGAGAGGGAAAACTTAATACAGGCATTGAAGCGTGTAGAAAGAAATAAGGGAAGCCATGGTGTAGATGGAATGCCGGTTCAAAACCTGAGACCGCACCTCGCAACTGAATGGTACAACATGAAAACTGCCCTTTTACAGGGTACCTATCAACCGCAGCCCGTCCGTCGTATCGAAATCCCGAAACCAAACGGCGGAGTTCGGCTATTGGGTATTCCAACCGTTCTAGACCGTTTCATTCAACAAGCCATTGCCCAAATATTAACCAGGATATATGACTCAACCTTTTCGGAGAATAGCTATGGTTTTCGCCCTAACAAACAAGGGCACCAGGCGGTTCGAAAGGCAAAGTCCTATATAACCGAAGGTTATACATGGGTAGTGGATATGGACTTGGAGAAGTTCTTCGATAAAGTGAATCATGACAAGCTCATGGGAATGTTAGAGCGGAAAATTGAAGATAAACGAGTTCTCAAACTGATTCGTAGATTCCTTCAAGCAGGCATTATGATAGGCGGACTTTTTCATAAAAGTGAGGAGGGAACTCCGCAAGGAGGTCCGTTAAGTCCTTTATTATCTAATATCATGTTAGACGATTTAGATAAAGAACTAGAGAAACGCAATCTTCGATTCGTAAGGTATGCGGATGACAGTACTATCTTTGTGAAGACACGAAAAGCCGCCAAACGTGCAATGGGAAATATCTCAAGCTTCATTGAAAATAAACTGAAGCTAAAGGTCAACTACGAGAAGTCGAAGTATGATCGCCCTTGGAACAGAACGTTTCTCGGTTTTAGTTTCACGAAGTCAAAGAAGAACCCGAAGGTTCTACTGGCTAAACAAACGGTGAAGAGAGTAAAGAAACGAATCAGGGAAATGACCTCGAGAAAATTACCGAAACCCATGAAACTCCGAATAAATAAGTTAAAGCAATACCTTAGAGGTTGGATGGGTTATTTCGCCCTCATTGATACTCCGAACGTTTTGAAGAATTTAGATTCATGGATTCGAAGAAGACTCAGGATGTGCCTATGGAAGCAATGGAAATTGCCAAGAACGAGAGTGAGGAAACTCAAAGGATTAGGCGCCCCATTTGGAAAAGCGTATGAATGGGGAAATAGCAGAAAGGGTTATTGGCGCATAGCGCATAGTCCTATTCTAGACAAAACCCTTAATAATGTTTATTGGCACCACCAAGGGTTAGTAAATCTATATGAACGATATACAAAACTACGTCAGACTTAAACTGAACCGCCGTATACCGAACGGTATGTACGGTGGTGTGAGAGGTCGGAGGCTAGGCGCCTCCTCCTACTCGATTTTATGCAACTATCGGTGCAACCCACTTACGAAAGGGGAATCCATATTGTTAAGTCTTAGTTCTATAAGAAGAAGTAAAAAAGTCGATTCCTTAACGTGAACTGACCCCCTAAAGTTAGACAGGTTATATCGTTAGGCATCCTGTTGGGCATGAGTTCGGTATTGTACCGGGCTCATGCCTTTTAATTTTGCCTTGATTCGTTTGTGATTATAGTATTCTATATATTTTGCTAGTTCTTGTTTAAAGTGTTCCACACTTTCAAATTCTTTTAGATAAAGAAGTTCCGATTTCATGATACCAAAGAAATTTTCCATAACAGCGTTATCGTAACAATTCCCTTTGCGAGACATACTTTGCGTAATGCCACGTTCCCTAAGGGCATCACGGAATTGTTTCATTTGATAATGCCAGCCTTGATCTGAATGAATAAGGAGAGTATCGTCGTCTGTTAAACGTTCAAAAGCTTGATCTAACATCGTTGAAATGAGTGAGTAGGTTGGTCTTGAACCGATTGTATACGTAATGATTTCTCCATTAAATAAGTCCAATATCGGCGATAAATATAGCTTTTCTCCAAATAATTTAAACTCTGTAATATCCGTAACCCATTTCTCATTTGGTTGTTCAGCTTTGAAATTGCGATCTAAAATATTTAGTGCAATCTTGCCCACAGTTCCTTTGTAAGAGCGATATTTTTTCATACCGACAAGACATTTTAGCCCTAGTTCTTTCATGATACGTTGCACCTTTTTGTGGTTTACTTTGTGTCCTCGATTTCTAAGTTCATCACGAATACGCCGGTAACCAAACCGACCTTCATGTTCATCGAAAACAGATTTAATCAATACTTTCAGTTCTGCATCTGCATCAGGACGACCGAAGTTTTTCACCCAATAGTAATACGTGCTACGCGGAATGTCTGCGAGCTGTATAAGTGCTTTCACCGAGAATGCATTCCTTAATTCATAGACTACTTGTGCTTTGTCTTGTTTGGTGATTTTTCCTTGTTTTGAACTAAGGCATTCAACTTTTTTAAATAGGCATTCTCCATACGTAAACGTTCATTCTCCGCCTGTAAAGCCTCTATTGATCCTTCATCGGGTAATTGAGAATTTGATGTCTTATTATTTTTATTTTTCATGGATGGACGCCCCTTTTTCTTTGATTGTAGGGCATCAAATCCATCTGTTTCATAAGCAACTTTCCATTTTCGAAGCGTTTCATAAGAAGGAATATTAAAATCGCTGCTGTTTTCCTGATAGACGTCCCTTGTTCGTTCATATAATTAAGTACATCTAGTTTAAACTGTGCAGGGTAGGGTGTATAGCGTTTTTCAAAAGCATCATCACCAAAAAGTTCAAATTGTTTAATCCACTGATGGAGTAAACTCGGATTAACACCAATAGATTTAGCAATGGTTTGTCCTCCCTCATTACCATCTATATATTGTCTTACTGCCTGTATTTTTTCTTCTGAAGAAAATCTCGCTATAAAAAAACTGCACCCCAATTGTTAGGTGTGTCTAACAATTGGGGTGCAGTTCACATAGAGGAGATCGACTTTTCAGGTTGGAATTTATTTAGCGTATATTTTCTAACAAACTTTCGGCAAATTTTCTCGGGTTGCGTTCATGTCGCAATTTTGCGATCAAATAAAGGTTTTCATATCCAGTCAGTACACCGTCAATGGTGGAATTCTGAGAACTAAAAAAAAGCCGATTACATCCTTAACGTGGTGAAAATTGGCTATTTTTGTATCCAGATCCCCTTAACGTTGTAAATTCGCGTTTTGCTGAAGGTACCCCATTGCCATCAAGTTAAAGTTTTGTAGTACCCCCAGAACGAAATTTTGGACTTTCTTGTAACTTATACTCAATTTATCGTTTTGGAGGTGACCTATTTTCGCGGCTTGATGGGCATGTGGCGGTACCCCTTTGTTCAAAAATGGGTCATTCCATCGCCTTTTATCCAATCCAATTAATTCAGGATTCATAAGATAAAGTAATGTTTTGTGAAAAGGAGGATAAAAAATTGGGTAAGGATAAAAAAGATAAAAAATGTAAAGATTGTGGACATAGCAAATGCAAATGCGATCATAACAAATGTAAGGATTGCGGACATAGTCAATGCAAATGTGATTCTAAACAAGAACAAAAGGTCGAGCAAAACGTTAATGTGGAAGTAAACGTATCTGATAATGATAAAAAAGGACCACAAGGGCCTCAAGGACCACAAGGGCCTCAAGGACCACAAGGGCCTCAAGGACCACAAGGGCCTCAAGGACCACAAGGCGATCAAGGACCGCAAGGGCCTCAAGGACCACAAGGGCCTCAAGGACCACAAGGCGATCAAGGACCGCAAGGGCCTCAAGGACCACAAGGGCCTCAAGGACCACAAGGGCCTCAAGGACCACAAGGGCCTCAAGGACCACAAGGCGATCAAGGACCGCAAGGGCCTCAAGGACCACAAGGCGATCAAGGACCGCAAGGGCCTCAAGGACCACAAGGCGATCAAGGACCTCAAGGACCACAAGGCGACCAAGGCCCACAAGGCCCGCAAGGCGACCAAGGACCACAAGGCCCGCAAGGCGACCAAGGCCCGCAAGGCGACCAAGGCCCGCAAGGTGACCAAGGCCCGCAAGGCGACCAAGGCCCACAAGGCGACCAAGGCCCACAAGGCGACCAAGGCCCACAAGGCGACCAAGGCCCACAAGGCGACCAAGGCCCACAAGGCGACCAAGGCCCACAAGGCGACCAAGGCCCACAAGGCGACCAAGGCCCACAAGGCGACCAAGGCCCGCAAGGCGACCAAGGCCCACAAGGCGACCAAGGCCCGCAAGGATTCCAAGGCCCACAAGGCGACCAAGGCCCGCAAGGATTCCAAGGCCCACAAGGCGACCAAGGCCCACAAGGATTCCAAGGTCCACAAGGCGACCAAGGCCCACAAGGCGACCAAGGCCCACAAGGCGACCAAGGCCCGCAAGGCGACCAAGGCCCACAAGGCGACCAAGGACCGCAAGGATTCCAAGGCCCACAAGGCGACCAAGGACCGCAAGGATTCCAAGGCCCACAAGGTGAATGTGAATGTATTTCGAGATATTGTAACGTTTTTCGTACTGACTCCCAAGGAGATGTAGATCCAAATGAACCAGTAATATTTGATACAGAAGGTGTTTGTACAGAAGGCTTCGTACATGCGGAACCAACATTCGATACAATTACAGTAACTAATGCAGGAGATTATTTAATAAATTATAGCGTAATTTTTAGAAATGATGGTGGTATACCTGTTTCTCCAACAGAAGGGGCTTACGGCGTGCAGGTAAGTACCGATGGTGGTGCGACATTCGCAACATTAGTAGCTAGTAGGTTTGGTATAGGAGTTGATCTACCGTCAGCTTCGCCTTTAAATACTAATCTTCAAGTAAATGGAGAATTTATCGCTTCGTTAGATGCGGGTGATCAAATCCGTCTTGTCAATATTGGTACTTCAGAGCATCATTTAGCAAATAGTATTGATGGAGCTACTGTCAATAGTGCTGCATTAACAATTGTACAATTAGATAGTACGGCATAAAATATTTTTAGAAGAAGCTGTTCAAAGACCGAATAAGGTTTTTGAACAGCTTTTCTCTTTTTAACAGGCAATCGGTTTAAAAAATAATACATTGTTTATTGTAAAATAACCTGACTGGAGGAACAGGAATGAAAGGGATTATTTAAGCAGGTGACGACCAACCTTTTCTCTTTCGAGCAGAGGGAAGAAGAAGTCGAGGTGACTTCAGAAGAAAAACGAGCGGAGAACACCCTACGTATCAAGGAGTCGGAGATTTTCTGGGGTGAGGTATTCCTGCATGATATTTCCCCGTACTTGATGGATGAAGAGTTGACGGGCGAGGATTTACTGGTGATTTTGTTTATGGACTTTCTGAAAAGGATTAAAGAAAAGGGGAAATCAAGCCAAGCCATGAAGGTCATTTTATTGAACTTTGAGGATTACTTTTGATAAGCGGTCAAAAAATTAGGCACAGAAAGGATATTTCACAACTATCCTTTTATTAAAGATCTTTTTCACTGAGGTTCAAGGGTGATGAAATCCTGGGATTAAGCGAGTATTTGTAACGCTACTACTTCCGAATTCATTTATAAGGATCTCTTTCGATTTTCACGTAGTGAATAAGGTGCAATTGAATTTGAACATCGAAGGGATATAAGTTTTGATGGGGATATTTTTGAATCATTACAAGAGCGGTATCTAAACAGGTTTGCTCTTTTTGTGTGATTGAAATAAAGTTTTCCGCGGTCTGTACGGGATGTCTTTATGCTAGTTAGCGATGTGCTACATGCAGGTGAGGCGTATAAAATTTGGAGGCAAGAGTAAGCTAACATACGTATATAAGCTGCCACGGGAGGTGAATAAGTATGAGTAATGATGCAAGAGGTTCTAAAAAAAATAAACGAAATGATGCAAACCATGTGAATGCTGAGACGAAAGCCAACCAAAGACGAATTTCAGAAAAGAATAACCAAGAGAATAATGATAAGAAAGAATAATGGGAAGGTTCAGTAGGGACTGATTTTTTTTGATTCCACTATAAATTTCTTCTCATATAACAAATAAAGAATATAGAAAAAAATTTTTACTAGAGAACGGATATATCGACATCAGTTCTCTTTATTGATTTATCACTCGAAAAAGAAGGTCATATTCAAGACTATGAACCTCGTTAGAATATATAATATTAAAAGTGATCTCTATAAATATAAGATAGTTTCCTTTTGTCCTAGAGTTACTGCCTAATCGAAACCATCTTTTACATAAGCTCTAGATTTATGATAAGGAAGAGAGTGTGGAAAATTATAGTATTAATCTTTGCGTAAAATATACATTTTACGAATAAATGGACATGGGAATGAATGTTTGGTATAATCTTCATATTATATTAAGGGAGCGTGTCTTATGTATACAGAAATGTTTCAAACCATTCAAGATACTCTCATAAAAAAAGTAGATCCCGTTTTCATTATTATTTTTGGTTCTTATGCAAAAAACTCTACACATAAAGAAAGTGATATTGATATTGCTTTCTACAGCGAAAATCAATCCCTTACTACATATGAAGTTTTTCAGCTGGCACAGGAATTAGCAGATATTCTGAAAATTGAGGTGGATTTGGTCAATATCCGTACAGCATCCACGGTGTTTAAAGCCCAGATATATACTACCGGTACAATTATATATTCAGCGAACGACACTCTTCTTAAAAACCAACAAATGACTGCTCTTAGCATGTACGCTAAATTGAATGAGGAACGCGAAAGTATCTTAAAAAAAATAGAAGAAAGTGGGACCATTTATAAAGAATGATGTCATTTTGAACAAAATCAGGTTTATGCCAACGATGCTGGATGTCTAAAAGACAAGACTCGATCATACCTCAATATTCAAAGGGTATGTGAAGCGTCAATTGACTTGGCTATGCATATTGTAGCTGAACAGAAATTGGGATTGCCTCAGCAGATATGCGTTTGATATGCTTCCCAAGGCTTTAATTAATGACGAAAAAACGGCCAAACGCTGAAAGGCTATGTTGGGTTTCAGGAACATTGCAGTTCATGATTACCAGACGGTGAATTTAGACATTTTACAGCAAATTGTTGAAAACCATCTAGGAGATTTTATCGACTATACATAACAAATCCTTAAATTATGATAAAGGGGTTTTATGATGAAATACATAATACGAGTTTTTGATCTCCATACGAAAAAAGAAACTATCAAGTTAGATGAAGTTTTTGAAACGAAAGATGCTGCTGAAGCTGCTATCGAAAAGCTTAAACTTCAATATCCAGAAAAATATGAATATGTGAAAGTTCCTGTGAAATGTTGACTTTTACGTTAGGTATTTAACAACACATAATATTATTATGTAAACATCTTTGCGTAAAAATTGAATTTTACGCAAAAATCAACTTAAAAGGAGTCGACCAATGGCTAACACCAGACAACATCAAGTGCATGAGCAGAAGTTGGAACAGCTGGTTAAGTCCATGCCTTTCTATATCGTTGAATATGTTGACAATAAATTGGATACCCGGTCCCCTTCCACCCTCTTGAATTACGTTCTTGATTATAAATTATTTTTGGAGTGGCTGATAGCTGAAGGCATTGCTGAGCAGGAGTATATTAAGGATATCCCTTTGACAGTGCTGGAAAAGTTGAAGTTGATTGAAGCCCAATCCTTTATAAAATTTTTGGAACGGAGAAATATCCCTATCAATAAGAAGGAAACAAAAAAAGCGGAAAAAGTATCCGTCAACCGGAAAATTTCAGCATTACGTTCCCTTTTCAAGTATTTAACGACACAGACAGAAAATGACGACGGCGAACCTTACTTCTACCGAAATGTCATGTTGAAAATTGAAGTGAATAAAGTGAAAGAGACTTTGGGGGCGCGGGCTTCCAGAATATCGACAAAGATTTTCCACAATGATGAGGATGCTCGGTTTCTTGAATTCGTGAAGCATAACTATGAAAAGGAACTACCTGAAAAGTCCAGGAAACTCATTTATTTTAAAAGGGACAAGGAACGTGATTTTGCGATCGTATCCCTCTTCTTAGGAAGCGGAATTCGGGTGAACGAGTTATCCAACTTAAGGCTACGAGACTTGGATTTCGAGGAAAAACAAATACATGTTTTACGTAAGGGTGGAAAAAAGGATGTTGTGGCAGTCTCTCCTCCGTCTATGCAGGACATAAAAGACTACCTAGCTATACGAACGGAGCGTTATAGCGGATCAAACGATGATGATGCTTATGTATTCTTGACTAGGGTGAATGATGGAGCGATCCCTCTCTCCAATCGTGCCATCGAGGCCCTAGTTAAGAAATATACGAAGGCATTTAAGACCAATAAATCGATGTCCCCACACAAACTTAGACATACCTATGGGACGAACTTAATGGAGCAGTCAGGAGACATCCATTTACTGATGACTCAACTTGGTCACACTTCAACTACCACGGCTGCCCTATACACAAACCCTGAGCAGGAGAAGGCTAAAAAGGCTGCGAAACAGCTGGGAGAGAGAAGAACCAATTATCGTGAAAAGGATTAAATGAAAAAGGAGAAGATTTCTTTATTATTTTAATTAGAATGTATAGCCAATAAGGGTAGACCTATAATTCAGGACGACTTGCTTTATAAAAATGCCCCTCTCGATTATGAGAAGGGCATTCTTTACGAAGTTTGACCATGACAATAAAAAATTCACCCAAAATCAATCACGGACCAACTCAACGCAAGCAAGGAGATTACAACATACAACTCGTGAAAGCAAAAAATAGAAACGTGCCTATTTAGACACGTTTTTCATATGTTAGGACCATCCTGTATTTTAATTCGCATACAAGCGATATTGGTCGCTTAATGTATCTCCATTACCGTAAATATAGGCTTTAGAGCCGGATGTATAGGAAGAATTGTCATACTTCCATTTGATTCTGAGACCCATGTTTCCGCCTGCTCCATAAGTTTCATTGCCATTCTTCTTAATGTATTGTGAGAAGCTATCCCACGTCCGAGGGCCAACCACACCATCAACTTTCAGGTTGTTTTCTTTTTGATATTTCTTTACACCCGCTTCGGTTTTCGGCCCAAAAATCCCATCAACATCAACCACTGCTGAATCCGTATAAAAACCCAAGACATTCAGGATATACTGCATATTTCTGACCTCTACCCCATGAGTGTCCTTCCGCAAAATAGAGTTTTTATCCCAGCTTTCTGGGTGGTGAAAACCTCCAGCAGATGCTGAAGCGGTGGAAAAAGATATCCCTAGGGCCATTACTAATAATACCAAACTAGTAAGTAATTTCTTAATACCGCCATCTCCCTCTTTTTTTGTGCCTCCACACTACCTTACTATTTCCCCTCCTATTTTATATTCCCCTTCCTACCAATGTCCTGTTTTGAACTAAACAAACAGTGTCACTTGAAGGACCGGTTTTATTGTAAGCTTGAACAAATAATTTAATCCTCATAATTAATAGAAACGTAAAATAATAGTAGTAAATACATTTTTTTCGGGAGGTTTCCTTAACTAACTTCCCCGTTTGTTCGATAAAAAAGCGATTCTTACTAATAAATCGCGACCGATTGTTGAAGATCTTCCCAGAACATCAGTAAATCCGTTTCTCTCTCGTAGTAATGAGCATTTTCAGCATTCTGATCTATTTTGAAAACAAATTAACTTGGTGTTTAGGAGAGGATAAAGAAAAAAACGGGGTTGAATAATCATTACATTTTCAAACAATTCCTATAATGATTTTTTGAGGTTTATATGTTATTAACACCCAAGATTTTACTTATGAGTACTGCTGGATTACAAAAAAGTGCTTATGACACTTCAAAGTGCGTACTTCTCAAGTGTGGTTCCTTGATGCAAAATAATAGTGAACTAAGCACAGTATAGAAGGAGCTGGAACACTATGAATAATGTACCTCAAACACGCACACGCAAAGTCGCCTTGGTCGTAGGCGCAAATGGTGTCATCGGTCGTAACCTCATTAATCACCTAATTACCCTCCCTGATTGGGACGTGATTGGCGTATCACGTCGAGGCGGAGATTCTGACGGCCGTGTCCGGTACGTGGCTGCGGATTTACTCAATATTGACGACACCCGCGAGAAGCTAGGCTGTTTAACTGAGGTAACACATATCTTCTATGCCGCCTATCAGGACCGTCCAACTTGGGCCGAACTTGTTCCTCCCAACCTCGCCATGCTAGTGAACACCGTAGAGGCGATCGAACCAATCGCCTCTGGCTTAATACATGTCAGTTTGATGCAAGGTTACAAGGTATACGGAGCACATCTCGGCCCATTCAAGACCCCTGCTCGTGAGACAGATGCTAATCATATGCCGCCCGAGTTCAATGTTGATCAGCAAGATTTCTTAGAACAAAGGCAAAAAGGTAAGGCTTGGACTTGGTCGGCGCTCCGTCCTTCTGTAGTCTGTGGCTTCTCGCTTGGAAATCCGATGAACCTCGCCATGGTTATTGCGATCTACGCCTCAATTTCGAAGGAGCTTGGACTTCCGCTGCGGTTTCCCGGCAAGCCTGGTGCTTACGACAGTCTCTTGGAGATGACGGATGCGGGGCTTCTTGCGAAGGCAACGGTATGGGCGGCGACTGAAGAACGTTGTGCCAATCAGGCATTTAACATCACGAACGGTGATCTGTTCCGGTGGAATGAATTATGGCCGAAGATAGCTCACTATTTCGGCTTGGAGACGGCGCCTCCGCTGCAGATGTCACTGGACGTTGTCATGGCGGACAAGGAGCCACTTTGGAACAAAATGGTCGATAATCATGGACTTGCTGGTCATTCCTATAAAGACCTATCATCCTGGAAATTCGGTGATTTCGTGTTCTCTTGGGATTACGATTTCTTCGCCGACGGAACTAAGGCCCGTCGCTTTGGTTTTCACGAATACGTCGATACCGAAGCGATGTTTATGAACATCTTCGACGACTTTCGGAAACGCAAAGTCATCCCATAAACGCATAGCGGGCCTTGTATACAAGGCCCGCTTCTTATATGTTCTGTACGTCTTCAAGCTGTGGATTGGCCAGAAGGGTAGCCCTTCCTCTGTACTTTCTCTCTATATGCGAATCCCCCCACCTACACATCAGATGCAGGATCTCCTTTAGACTCCAGCCGTAGTCTGTCAACTCATACTCGACTTTTGGTGGAACCTGATTATACGAAATGCGTAAGACGACACCTTCCTCCTTTAGCTCCCGAAGTTGCTGAGTTAACATTTTTTGAGTAATTTCGGGTATCAAGCTTTTCAATTCATTGTTACGTTTCTTGCCAAATGTTAGATGAAAGAGAATCACAGGTTTCCACTTTCCTCCAATCACCTCTAAAGTTGCCTCTACCGCAGTGTTGTAAATCTTATCAGGGTTCTTCATTACACACCTTGGCTCCCTTCTCCTAATAGTTTGACACAGGTCACTGGTAAACATCCGATGAATTGGAGACATTAAACGTCCGTCTGTGAACATTATAACTGCAAGCAAAATATTGCGCTATCCAGCCTACGTTAATTGTAAAACTAATAGTTCGGTTACTTACGAATAATCCCTTCTTTTATTCAAGAATATCGCCATTTAACAAAGATCAAACAGCACTCTTCAGCTAACCTGTCCCGTTAGCCATCCATGAAGCGCAAAAATCAGCGCTTCACCACAGAGAATGAAAATTAGTCTCTATGTCTATAATGTTTTAATGGCTGGCGAAGAAGGTCGTTGAACTATGGTGCCTTTGAGCCCATCCGTTAGTCTGACTCCGACGACCACGGTGTACCACCGACTGTCGCGCCCTTTATGGGTAGCACTCATGGGAGATTAATCCTTTTTTGGTCGTCGCGCTAGCCTCTACCTAATTTAAGTATGATTGGAGGTTTTTGTTTAACGATTTACCAAACTCAATCAGATCACTCATAAGGCTCAGCCTTTTTTAAAAAGCGTTTTTACTGAGTCTATTTTGTTGTGGTTTTTTCTAGATTTTGTGCTTTTTTAATTTTCATGGGAGTTCCATAAGGGGTCCCGCCACATTTCAACGAAAATATACACTAAGCCTTCGGATGTGACCGGCTTAGCGTTTTTCTTACTCTAAGCCCAATAGTCCGGGCGGTATAACCCGAACACCAGTCACTCAACCTCTTGTTGTTTCAGCGGTCGTAATGAATCGCGAGACGAATTTTGCCTGAAATTGAATTTGTATTCGCCTAAGAAATTGATATGTTCCCATCCAATATGGTTTAGTAGTTCTTCCTGAAGTTTACCTTGCTTTTTGCGGTGTTTTGTTGCTTGCTCAGCGTGTTCCAAACACTAATCGCATTGATGATAATGTTTAATGCACTTGCCCGTTGGAGTTGATCTTGTAACGCACGTTCTCGCAGCTCGACATGTTTGTATCCTTTGAGCATATAATCAGCTCGATTCTCCGCTTTACCACTATTTATGATACGGTCCCCGAATAAAACATAATAAAATGGTTAATTTTGAACACAAAGTATTCATATCTATATAGCATTTTCCAACAATCTTGTTGTGGGTTATATTTTTTCCTCAACATTGACTTCATTCAAAAAGCTTATTTTGGATAGCTAATGATTGGATTTGAGTCAATATTTTGGACACTAAAAAGTTAAATCTTAAGCTGTATTCCTAATTCGATCTTCAATGGCTTGTGGGGTTTGATAACCCAAGCTGCTGTGAATTCTTTTTCGGTTATACCAACCTTCAATAAATTGGAACATCGCTAATTTAGCTGTTTGATAGTCTAGATATTGTACGTGGTTGACTTCTTCCTTCTTTAATAGGGCATGAAAGGATTCAATACAGGCATTATCGTACGGGCAACCTTTCTGACTAAAGGATTGCTTAATATGATGGTTTTGGATATGTTGAGTAAACTCACTGCTTGTATATTGTGAGCCAAGATCGGTATGAAGAACTAAGCCCTCCGAGGGCTTTTGTGATAGGTGTGCGTTATTGAAAGCTTTTATGACCAGTTCTGTCGTCATTGAACGAGAAAATGAATACCCTACTATTTTCTTAGAATGAAGGTCTAATACCGAAGCTAAATAACACCATCCGTCTTTTAACGTATGGATATACGTAATATCTGCTACCCATTTCTCATTAATGGTCTGAGTAGTGAAGTCTCGTTTTAACAAATTATCCAATTGAATAACCTTTTCTTTAGATGGATAGGGACGGTATTTTTTCTTAGTAATAGAACGAATTCTCGCCTTGCTCATTAAGCGTTGAACACGCTTTAGACTTAGGGAAAACCCTTTGGTTAATAAGCTTTCATGAATCTTTGGAGCCCCATATCGTCCCTTGCTTTCCAGGTAAATGAGATGAATTTCCTTCGTGATTTCTTGGTTTTCCTGTTCGCGATTTGATACGACTATTTGAAGGGACTGATAATGGCTGCTTCTTGGGATTTCTAGTATTTCACACATCTTCTGTACGGGATATTGTTTCTTGTGTTCCTCAATAAATTCGGTAAGATCTGTTTCGGTTACTTTTTCGCGAATATGGCCATAGCCTTTTTTAAGATTTCAACTTCTTGCTTTAACCGAAGGTTTTCCTTTTGAATGGCGGCTAATTCCTTTGGAGTCATGGACTCTTCCCCTAAACCGATTGGAGTAAATTCTTTAACCCATTTATAAATGGTAACTTCTGATACGCCATATTCGCCGCTTAATTCTTTGACCGAATTACCCGAGTGATAAAGATCTACAATAGTCTTCTTGAATTCATTATTGTTTTTTTTACCTGTATTCTTACGTTCCAAGACGGACACATCCTCTCAAAAATCATTGTAAGGACTTAACTAAAATGTGTCCATGAAACTATACTAACTCCATGATAAATTACTTATTTCCTGCTTCAGTTAAATTAAATAAATTTTTTATAAAACTATTCAAATTTAGACTTTTATAAAGCATCTCTATTATGGAATCCTGTTTTGTCCAAACTCACTTATTCCTTTTCCATATACTAATAAAAAAAGGAGGTGAGAAAGTGGGTAAAAATAAGAATAGCTCTTCACGCAAGGATGAAGAGAAAGTGAAGAATAATGAGCATAGCTCATTACGTGAAGATAAAGCAAAAATAGAATCGGCACACCAAGAGTGTATTGACCGTGCTTATCGTATTCCCATATTTTTAAGTACGACAACTCATTTAAATGACAACCAACAACGGTTTCTAAACCGTCTAATTTTAGAGATTGAGAATGCTTTGCTTTTTCCGCGTACATTACCATTAAGCGAAAGTTATCCTGAATCCATTTTAACTGATATTCGTCGGTTAGTTTCATCAAGCTATGGAATGTTGGCAGTAAACCTTCGTCGTTTTAAAATTCAAACTGTTGATGTCAATGCAGGACCCCTTCCACCATCCACTCCATTCTGGATAGGATCAGTTTATTCACAAGTAGAACCTTCAATGGCTTTTCAATTTGGTCTACCCTTATTATTAGTAAGGGAAGAAGATACTGACGCAAATAATGGAATTTGGGCAGGAGGAATTGCCCCACTCAACCTATTTATAGTTTGGCATTCTGAAACTCAAACTGTAGATCAATTCTTTAACACTCCTGAATGGAGATCAGCCTTTGCAAATTGGAGTGCACAAGTAAGAAATGCTTTTTATATACAGACAGAGCCTCAGTTCAAATACAGATGTGAATGATACACTGGTACTTTAGCAACAAGTCGAAAATATACAAGGTTTTGTTCAGCTTTATATATTTTCGACGTATTCACACAAAAACAAATATTCCCATTTTATTATCAAAAACAAAAAGATTTACTTCATAAAAACAGCCTTTATAGAAGAGAGACGGTCGGGACCGGTCACATCCGAAGGCTTAGCGTATATTTTCGTTAAAATGTTGGCGGGACCCCATCGTCATCAAGCAAAGGTAAATTTGTATCATCATAACGAAAAAAACGCTATTCTTTTTGTAGAAATATACAGGAAGGATGGCGTTTTCTATGAGTTTTTTTGTTTCAGACGAAATGAATCTCTTTTCTCAAGAATTTCAAAACTACTTATCTCCATCTTCTCTACAACAATTAGCTAAAGAAGTTGGTTTTGTTCAACATACAAGTAATTATCAAGCACAAGAATTAATTGCTTTATGTGTATGGCTTAGTCAACAGGTCGCGAGTACACCACTCACACAATTGTGTAGCCGTCTCGAAGCATCTACAGGTGTCCTCATGAGCCCCGAAGGGCTTAATCAACGATTTAATGGTTCAGCCGTACAGTTTCTTCAACAAGTTTAAGCTAATCTTCTAACTCAAAGAATTCATTCAACACAAGAAATACTTCATCCATACTCCACGACTTTTAAACGTATTCGGATCCTAGATTCTACAACATTTCAACTTCCTGATAAGTTTGCTTCACATTATCAAGGTTCTGGCGGAAGTAGCTATACCGCAGGTGTTAAAATCCAACTTGAATATGACTTATTGAGTGGGAAGTTCCTCCACGTTTATGTAGGAGAAGGGAGAGAAAATGATAAAACCTTCGTTTCCACAAGTCTACTAACCATTCAACCGAAAGACTTATACATAAGGGATTTAGGGTATTTCGACTTACACGACTTACAGAAAATGAATGATGAAGGGCATTACCTATAAAGACCGAAGCAAACGATTAAGTGGAATGAACGTATATATTACAAATCTTTCTTTAGAAGACGTTCCAACGGAACATATTCTGAACTGTATTCGTTACGTTGGCAGATTGAAATTCTATTTAAGACATGGAAATCATTCTTTCAAATTGACAAGTGCAAAGAGATTAAGAGGGAACGCTTAGAGTGTCACTTGTATGGGCAACTTATTAGGTACTCTGTTCATCTACGATGTTTAGAATGCGTCAGTTACTTTTAGATAGTAAAAAGAAGGAGTTAAGTGAATATAAATCCATCTATATGATAAAAGACTATTATTTATTGTTTTATCAAGGATTACAAAAGGACGCCAAAGAATTATCAAAAATTTTTCTGCGTCTGTTTCACCTTTTGGAGAAAAACGGACGGAAATGTCATCGTTATAACAAGAAAACGGTCTTTGATATCTTAGGTATTGTGTATGATTGTACGTCACAAAAACTTAAAGCTGCCTAATATTTTTTAAAAAAACCTATTTGATGTTTTTTTGTCATGCGCATTTTTAGCGTTACCATAGCAAATTAAAGAGAACAAACTTTTATATTATCTCTTGCGCGCTTAGCTTGCTGGCGATGGGGTACCGCCAGCAAAACGCGGATTTACAACGTTATGGATATTCCAGTATTAAAAATCCCAATCTCTCATTTATATCACTGAGAGATTGGGATTTATTCAACAAACCTTCTATTAGCTGATATTGAAGAAAAGCACAGTTATTTGCATGTCTATTTCATATTATCAGGATTATAGGAAGTAATACAACAACCCCTGATAATGCTAAAAAAATTGCTTCACTAAGTGCACTCCACTTAGTGTGGATACAAATTTAAAGGTATTGATAGTTGGATAATATTCTTATACGATGTAAACGGCGCAATTTTATGTGCCTTTTTTGTAATTTTTTATAACCTTTCAGAATGAGGCCTTGATATAGTAACAAATTGATCTAATGTTTTTTTCATAATGGGGTACTGCCTACAAAACGCGGATATTATAAGACATTTTTTTGGAAATAAAGACCCTGATTTTTCTACGCTAAGCAGAAGAATCAGGGTTTTTATATAGCCTTATTGTTTTTAGGTTTTATAATTTCTAAGTAATGTAATATTCAACTAACGCACGCCGTTAGTTCAACAAAAAAATTCATTTTTCAAATCTAACTAACGTTTTTTCGGGTATTTCAATTTGGTCAATATCAAAATTATTGATTTGGAGGGTTATTTCACCCTATCGCTTTTCAGCCTCTGAGGACTTCTTTTTCTTTAAAAGATTTTTTTAATCCTTCAATTTTTATTATTGTTTCCATTTTGATTCTTTTTTCATTTCCGACACTTCTCGAACTCGAACAATACTTTTGAGTTTGGGAGGTTAGCGCAGTACTTAGGCAAAAGTTCGATTGAATTTTGCCGTCAAGTACTACGTTCCTTCTATTTTTTCATAGTCTTATCGACTTTTTGATTGACCGATTCTTGATAGAGATCAGCGTAAGTTTTTGAATCTTCAATCAGTGCATCGCAGAAAGCAGCAACGTCTTTTCCTGTGACTTCAAGCACACCTTTCCCAGCAGCTGTGCCTTCTTCAAAGAAGCTGAGAATTTCCGAGAGCAGTCCGATACCTTCGTTTAGCTCAACAGGACCGACTTTGAAGAGATATTTTTGGATCTCTTTATAGACAATTTGGTAATCTTGTGGAAGCGCTTTGACACGCGAAACATGTGCTCTCCATTCTTTTTTGCCTTCGATGATTTTTTTGATACTCATTTCAGTCCTCCTAATTTTCTTGCTACGTTCTTGTTGAGTTGGTCACGCCATTTATCTCTATAAGTTTTTGCGCCTTCGTCACCAACAAGCGCTGTGCAGAAGCCTTTGATATCATTTCCTAGTACTTCTTCGACGCTCTGGCCGTCTGCTGATGTAACTTCAAGAAGTTCAAGAGCACTGTCAAGAATCGGCATCAGATTACGACCGGTGAAATCTCCGTGAATCCAGAGATTACTTATAATTTCTTTCCAAGCAGTTTGATATTCAGCTGGCAAGACTTTTGCTCGTGCTTCAAAACCTTTCATTTCTTTAGTCATATCGCTGCCGGTTATTTTTTCTAAAAAGTTCATTGTAGTCTCCTTTAAGATACTAAGCTGTTCAGCAAAGTTCTATTATTTAATCGTATCGTTCAGTTTATGACGTTGCTTATCAACCCACGATTTTGCATCAATGACGAGAGCATCACAGAAGGCTGCTACGTCGTTGCCAGTAACTTCTTTAACGCGCTTGCCATCGGCTGCGGCTTCTTCAAGAAGCTCGATGATGTGATTAAAGACGAATATCGTTTCTTGCCAATCCATCACGCCGCCAGAGTTCCAAAGATATTTTTACATTTTTTGCATCGCTTTGTAGGCGTTGTAGTAGTCTTCAGGTAAGGCTTTTGCGCGGTTTTCCATTTCCCGCCATGCTTGCTAAAATCCCCAAAGATTTTAGCGAAAATACTCATGTTTATTCTCCTTTATTTTGCTTTTAATTCGTTTAGTTTGCTTGAGATAAAGTTCCATTTGGCCCAGAAATTTGCCAGTTCTTGCAGGCCAGCTTCATTGAGCCGATAAAATTTGCGCGGTGGGCCCATCGTGGATGACTTTTTCTCAATATCCACGAGTTTATTTTTTTCGAGCCGCATCGTGATGGTGTAAACTGTTCCCTCCACAATGTCGCTAAAGCCCAGTGCTCGCAGCTTCTGTGTGATTTCATAGCCGTAGGTTTCGCCACGGCTGATAATTTCTAGCACGCAGCCCTCAAGCACACCTTTAAGCATTTCTGTGATTTTATTCATTTTTTTTACTTCTTTCTTCTTAGTACTTTGTGATGACAATAATCTGTATTACAGAATAGTGAGACAAAATTTTTGAATCACTCTTTTGTGAATCTGCTATTCAGCATTACTTACTACTACTATATAATAGCACGGAGTACTATCTTTGTCAATTTTTCTATCCCCCTCCCTACAATGTTTACTCCCTTACAAATTTTGAGGTTTCTTCGGTGTTTCCAATTTCATCCCTTTTTTTCTGATGTTCCTAATTGGGGTAGTACCAAACGGCAGTACCCCTATTAGCTGATATTGAAGAAAAGCACAGTTCATGGCTCGCTCCTTTATTTAATAGAATTTCTTAATTTATTTCTTAGTTTGTCGATCCATGTTTCTTCAGGAAACTCAGCTAGGAATGAGTCGGCAAATTCTGCAATATCATTTCCTACTACTTCTCGTTTACTTAAACCATCACTAGCACTACTCTCGAACATCTCTAAAATATTGGTTAAAACCTCAAACATACTGATCCCTTAGCAAAGTTCAACATATAATTTTCAATTGCTTTCATTGCCTTTTTTGTATTCTGCAGGTAATTCATTCACTCTTTTTTGTGATAGCAAATGCATTCATCGCAGCGGCTGACTATTGATATGGCTAATTCCATAATGGTGTACTTACCCTAACTGGCGTTTAAATACTTTACTGGCGAAGAAGTAAGCGATGACCATGATGCCCACGCACCAGGCAAGTGCGATCCAGATATCGTTGCCAACAGACCCTTCATACAAGAGGGCACGAATCGCATTCACGATTGAAGTCACGGGCTGGTTCTCAGCGAACGCACGGACAATTTTAGGCATGGTTTCGGTGGGGACAAAGGCCGAACTGATAAACGGCAGGAAAATCAGCGGGTACGAGTAGGCTGTCGCCCCTTCCATAGACCCCGCTGTCAATCCCGGAATGATCGCCAGCCATGTCAGCGCCAGCGTAAACAGCCCGAGTATCCCAGCTACCGCGAGCCAATCCAGGATATTAGCGCTGGAACGGAAGCCCATCAAGAGCGCGACGAGGATAACCACCACAACAGTAAGCGCATTGGAAACCAGCGAGGTCAACACGTGAGCCCACAATACCGACGAGCGCTTGATGGGCATGGTAATGAAACGCGCCATCAGCCCGCTCTTTACATCCGTAAACAGCCGCACGGAAGTGTAAGCGACGCCGGATGCGATAGCCATCAGCAAGATTCCCGGCAATAAATAATTGACGTAGTTGTCCGTGCCTGTCTCTATGGCGCCGCCAAATACGTAGACAAACAGCAGCAGCATCATAATCGGCGTAATCGCCACCGTGATAATTGTATCCGGGCTGCGCATGATGTTGCGCATTAAACGTCCTAGTAATACCCCTGTTTTGCTTTTCATTTACATCTCCTCCTTTTTGCCGATGATCGCAAGGAAAATTTCCTCCAATGTCGGCTGCTTCTCGATGTACTCCACTTTCGCTGGCGGGAACATCTCCTTGAGTTCGGTAAGGGTCCCGGTCGAGATGATTTTTCCGCCATGCAGGATGGCGATACGATCCGCCAGTTGTTCGGCTTCCTCCAGGTACTGGGTCGTCAGCAAGATGGTCGTGCCGCCGCCGGCAAGTTCCTTGACGGTATCCCAGACTTCAATTCGCGCTTCGGGGTCAAGCCCTGTCGTCGGTTCGTCGAGAAAAATGACTGCTGGCGTCCCGATCAGGCTCATGGCGATGTCAAGCCGGCGCTTCATCCCGCCGGAATATTTGTCCGCCCGGCGGTTGGCCGCATCGGTCAGGCTGAATTTTGCAAGCAGATTGTCGGCGACTTGAGCGGGATTGGAAACTCCCCGCAACTTGGCGATCATCATCAGGTTTTCCCGCCCTGTGAGCATGCCGTCTAAAGCTGCGAACTGCCCTGTCAGGCTGATGCTCTGGCGAACATGATCCGGTTGACGCTGGACGTCAAAGCCGCAAATACCTACTTCGCCGCCATCAGCCTTCATCAGCGTCGAGAGGATGTTGACCGTCGTCGTCTTGCCCGCTCCATTTGAGCCCAGCAGTGCGAAAATTTCGCCACGCCGCACCTCAAAATCCACCCCCTTTAAGACTTCCTTGTCTTTAAAGGATTTTTTTAACCCTTTTATAGAAATCGCTGCATTTCTCATACTTTTTTCCTCCTTATAAAATGCGCAGCAAGGTCGCTTTCGAGATCGAGTGCCTTGCGGAGCTAGATTGCCTATACTCATCTATTTAGTCTGACTGATAATCTGTATAACTTATTACTGAGTTAAAAATATAACTGAATAGCGAATGTGCAATTCACATTTGTAACCAGCTATTCAGTCGGTATCATCTATTGAATTTATTTTTTCCCAATCGCTTCATGATACTCTGATTCAAATCTTCACGATACTTGGCGAGATAGGTTTTAGCGTTTGCCACTAGTTCGTCGGCAAAGGACGCCACGTCGTCCCCAGTTATTTCCAGCACCTGTCTACCTTCCGCCGCACCGGCTTCGAACAACTCGATTAATTCATACTGCATGTGCAGCATATCCATCCCGCTGCCCGCTGATGAGAAATTCCACATGTAGTTTTGAATTTTCTTAAATACAAACTGGTAGTCCTCTGGCAGGACTTCAACCCGTGCCATCATCATCTTGTATTCTTTTTTATCACCAATCATTTTTTTGAACATTTCCATCATGTTATTTTTCCTCCTTTTTTATAAAGCTGAACAAGACACTCCAAACATATCGTACGGAATATCTTATGAAGCTAGATTGACTTCAAGACGTTGATTTTTGATGATACAAAATCCCATTTCTGCCAAAACAATTCAAGTTCCTGGCGGCCAGCCTCATTAAGTGAGTAAAACTTGCGGGGCGGCCCCATATCTGACGGTTTCTTTTTCATGGTTACCAGTTTTTTCTTTTCTAATCGGACGAGGATGGTGTAGACCGTCCCTTCCACGACTTCAGTAAACCCAAGCTCGTTCAGGCGGCGGGTAATCTCGTAGCCATAGGTTTCATGGCGGCTGATGATTTCCAGCACGCAGCCTTCCAGCGAACCCTTCAGCATTTCGGTTAAATTTTCCATGTTCAGAGCCTCCTCTATTTTGTCTGACTTATATTCAGTATAACTTAGTACTAAGCGAAATTTTTACTGTATAGCTTTTGAGAAATCATGCTATTCAGTATTGCTCATTACATGTACACTGTAACACCGAGTAGCGTAGGTGTCAACTATTTTTCTTAAAAATATTTTGCAACCTCACTATTCAGTGGTGTAGGTATCCAGTGTTACATGGACTGTCAACTGGATTTTCTAAATATTTTTAAAACCAGCTATCCCCATTGGATACAACCGATTTTCTTTATGGAGCTTTACTTCCTCCTATGCTTCTTTCAAAATGATTACACCGCGGATCATTCCCATCCAGCAGCTGTACATGTAGGTTCCGGTTTCTCCTGTTTGAATCTTTTGGAGCACCACACCATCACGAACTCCCTTAAGGATTTCCGTTAAATTTTTCATATATCCTCCTCGCAAACTACTTATCGTTACTTAGTACTAATATATAGTATTACGAAGTAGAAGAAATGTGTCAAGTAATTTTATTCATATCATTTATTTGGGCAGCTTTAAACTTGCTAAGTCTAAACATTTAAGGCAGTTTTTATTAATAATAAAAAACCGATTTCTCAATACGGGAGAAATCGGTTTTCTCAGATCTTAGAATTTGCTTGATACAAATTTTCAGACGCATTATCTAGTTCAGTATAAAGCACATCCCCTTTAAAATTAATTTCCTTCGTGCAGGTGCTTTAAACATCTTGACTAATGCAATTAGTGTATGGAAGACAGTTTATCTAGGCAAAGCTACCGAATTACTTCAAAGTAAAGGAATGTTACGGGGAATTTATTAAAGCATATATCTCCATTAGGATGGGAACATATCAACTTCCTTGGAGAGTATCGCTTCGATCCAAAAGGAGTTACCAACTTAGAATCATTGCGGTCCTTAAATCAAGAATAGTCCTAAAGCCGTTTACATCCTTAACGTGGTAAAAATCAGCTATTTTTGTATCCAGTTCCCCTTAACGTTGTAAATTAACGTTTTGCTGACGGTACCCCATTGTATAAAAATGTCCATTATCCGCTGAAGACCATAATGTGTTAAATCTGTTTGCTTGTCAGTTTTAATAATTAAATTCTAGCCTTTGTAATTAAGTTTTCACTCTTTAGGTGGGGATAAGCATCCTGAATTTTTGGCATTGTTGAACTCGTCTATCAGTATATGCAATCACTTTACTTGTAATTAATTCTTTCTGCTTGAAAATCATTGTGCAATTTTATCCTTTAATTTGTTTAAGTATTTTTGCAGGATTACCCCCAACTACAACGTTGTCTGTTACATCTTTAGTTACTACTGCACCTGACGCAATAACAACATTGTCTCCTATCGTTACTCCTGGGTTTATTACTGCACTACCACCAATCCAAACATTATTGCCGATGGTAACTGGCTTGCCATATTCCAACCCTGTTATTCTTGTTTCTGCATCTAAAGGGTGGGTTGCAGTATATATGGATACTCTTGGTCCGATCATACAATTCTCTCCGATAGTAACTTTGCAAACATCTAATATGATACAATCGTAATTTGCAAAAAAATTCTCTCCAACATAGATGTTGTAACCATAGTCACAACGAAAAGTTGGTTTTACACAAAAAATTTTCTCCAGTTTTTCCAAATGAATTTTTTAAAAGGTCGCTTTTGTTTTCCACTAAGGATAATTAAATTCTGCAAGTATTTCCTGTGCTTTTATATGATCCTTACCAAGCTCTTCATCCATTGCTGTATATAATTTTCCAGCTAACATTTTCTCTTTTTCAGTTTTCATAATAAATCACTCCTAATACTTTTTTTCTTTGATGTAAAATAAGCAACTTTGTTATCTATTGAATTTCTACATGATTAAAATGCTTTTGAGCTTTTATCTTTCCTCTTTAATAAATCCTTCTTTGTCAGTAAGGTATTTAATTTTTCTGAACTTAGGAGCATTGCTGCAACAAAAACAGCAATACAAAATGGGAAGATTCCTATTGTTGAATGAGATGCAATGAAACCAAGAAGAGGTGGAATGAAAGTACTACCTGTATAGGCAACAGCCATTTGATAGCCCATAATTGTCTGGGAATGCTTCTTCCCAAAACGTGTTGGGGTTTCATGCAACATACACGGAAATATCGGTGCTAATCCTAGTCCAACCATAATAAAACCTACAAGCGAAAAAGTGGAAGGCAATGGTAGGAATAGAAGTGTGGCACCAGCTAATGCTATTATTTGCCCCATCCGAATGAGAGTGCGGTTACTCATTTTAAAGGTAATAAAGCCTGTAATAAATCTACCCACTGTTATTCCTGCGTAATATAAGGAAACCCATTGTGCAGCAACCGCTACCGGTAACTCCTTGACATTTACCAAAAAGCTACTTCCCCAAAGACCTACTGTTGATTCAACCCCGCAATAAAACAAGAAGGAGATCAGAGACAGTTTAACTCCTTTAATTTGTAAAGGTTTTACATGTTTACCATCTGCATTGTAGAATACACCTTTTGAATCTTCCGGCTCTTCAATTAAGGTGATGTTGCTGTTTTTTTTCACTCTATTCCATAAGGGCAAAGTGAAGAGAAGTATTACAGCTAAAGTGAACTGAATACCAGAGATTACAAAATATCCATTTCTCCAAGAATGTTGTTCTGAAATAAACTGAGCCATAATTATAGGACCAAAAGTAGCACCGACGCCCCAAAAACAATGTAACCAACTCATATGGTGTGCCTTATAATGTGTAGCAACATAATCGTTTAATCCTGCATCAACAGATCCTGCACCTAATCCAAGTGGTATGGCACATACAATTAACCAAACTAGCGATGGAGCAAAATGAAATCCTAGCAATGCTCCAGCAGTCATTAAGCAACTTACAAATGTTACATTACCAGTTCCGAACCTTTTGAGTACCGTTCCGCTAGCTAAACTGGAAATAATTGTACCACCTGCAATCGTCATAAAAAGTAATCCAGCAGTCTCAAGTGGGGCTCCAAAGTCAGATTGCATCACAGGCCATGCTACCCCCAACAATGAATCAGGTAAACCTAAGCTAATAAAAGCCAAATAAATGATGACTAAAAGGAATGTTGTCATATTCAAACCTCACTTTTAATTATTTGGTGCTCAATTGTACTTTCCAATTTGTTTTACGTTCTTGTTCCATTCATCATGAGATCAAGTCTAAGACTTGGTGATCCATATAAATAATGTAGCTTTTCTTGAGTTACCTCCTATGTAAACAAACTTATTAAAAACATTTAAAAAGTATAGAAAAAACACTTATTAAATTTTTTTAATAAGTCACTAATAATGAAAATGTTTCAGCAACCTTTACCATTTTATCCCTAGTATTATACAGTCAACTCCAAAAGATTTCCTTCAGGGTCTTCTACAACACTCTCATAATACCCGTCTCCAGTGATACGGGGACCACTAATATGAGGGTAACCATTATTTTTTAATCTGGCTGTCATTTGATTAACGGATTCCTGGCTTCCCAAGGAGATGGCAATATGAGCCCAACCAATTTTATCTCCCCGATTTTGCTTATTAATTTCTGCCTTACGCATAATCTCTAATCGTGTACCCGAGTCAAAAGTTAAAAAATAAGATTCAAATTTCTTTTCACTATTATGATATTTAATGTTTGATTTACAATTAAAATAAGTTTCATAAAACTCCCTCATGCCTTCCAAATCATTGACCCAGATAGCCACATGCTCAATTCTCAATTCTTTTTCACTCCTTTAAATTATAGAGGTTATTGCTAGATCTTGATATTATAGGGGAATCACCACCTTATATGACATTATTTCAAGTGTTTTTTTACAAAAAATAATTTCTACCTTTGTTTTAGTTGCATTATCAAAAGGAAAATGTTGAAATCCATTAATTTTATATATTTGTAAGAGATAATGTAGCCTAGAATAAATGTGATTTTACTTTTCATGTAGAAACAGATTTACTGTTTGTTCCATTTATCATGAGATCACGACCAAGACTTTGTAATCCATATAAATAATCCTGTTTCCAATCACTCATTGTAAGCGATGGAAGATGTTCTGACGGGATATATTTTGAGCTACCTACGGCAATTTTGTCTAAAATAACTTTTTCAACTTCATCGTTACTAAAAATGATGGTATGAGGGTTAATGATAGCTACAAACGAGGCTACTAACCTGCTAATTGCATCAATCTCATAATCCTCACAAATAGTTACTTTTTTAGGTCCACTTCCATTTTCCAAAGCTTGCCGAAAATTTCGGTCATTATACTGAGGGACGAATGAAACCTCTCCTGAGAAAAAAGTACTTCCTCGCACCACATCGCCATTTATCATAATTCCTGCACCTGGGCCATTTTGACCAGAATACAAATATATAAGGGATTGCTTGTCCTTAATTCCCCTATTATTGTGATATCCGAGAACAGCAGCATTCATATCGTTCTCTACTACGACAGGTATAGAAAATTGATCCTCATAATATCCTTTTAAATCAAAATTTTGAAACTGCTCGTATCCTGGTATATAGAAAATCCGGCCACTATCAACCGAACCAGGAACGCCAATTGCCATAGAACTGATTTTCGAATTTTTAGTCATTATGTTTTCAATGCACGTAGTTAATAAATTTAAACCATCATCCTTTAATACACTCGGTGCTTTTCCTTGTTCCTTTACTTCTCCCACACAATTAAAAATTGTATAATTCGTCTCTGTTTTCTCTAGAAATATTGCCAGACCTAACATATGCTCGGGATTGTATCTATATCTTTTTGCTCTTCTCCCACCACTAGAACCGTCTAAACCGACTAAAATAATTTCCCCATCCTTCTCCATCTGTGCTAGGAACTTACTTATTGTCGGGAAACTAATTCCTAATGTATGGCTGAGTTCAACCTTTGTTGCACTTCCAAGTTCTAAAAGAGTTGTACGAATACCACGAAGGATTATCTTCTTAATAGATTTTGGAGTAGCTACTAACTCATTCACTAGATTCACCACCTAAAAAAATAAACTTATTAAAGAATTTTAATAAGTTACGGTGTTAATATACCATATACAAATTTGTTTTTGTACTATCCTGCCCCGTTAGCCATCCATGAAGCGCAAAAATCAGCGCTTCACTTCAGAGAATGAAAATTGGTCTCTATGTCGATAATGTTTTAATGGCTGGCGAAGAAGGTCGTTGAACTATGGTGCCTTTGAGCCCATCCGTTAGTCTGACTCCGACGACCACGGTGTACCACCGACTGTCGCGCCCTTTATGGGTAGCACTCATGGGAGATTAATCCTTTTTTGGTCGTCGCGCTAGCCTCTACCTAATTTAAGTATGATTGGAGGTTTTTGTTTAACGATTTACCAAACTCAATCAGATCACTCATAAGGCTCAGCCTTTTTTAAAAGCGTTTTTACTGGGTCTATTTTGTTGTGGTTTTTTCTAGATTTTGTGCTTTTTTAATTTTCATGGGAGTTTAAGTAGAATTTTTCACAATATTAATTAACATAGATACATCCAATTTCCATTTAAATTAGAAGCTTATAGTGTAAACAGGTTTAGAATTATAATAACAGGGTAATTGTAGTTTTGGCATATAAAAAAAAGGGGGATTAAATTATGAAGGGGTCACTAGATACATATAAAATACTGGAATTCATACAAGAAAATAAAGAGGATTTTGAAGATTCATTATTGAATGAAGCATTTAATGTGAGAGAAAAAATTGAAGAAATTTTAACGGTCGGTAATATTGACCTGATAAATAATGCCCATATCCTGATTCAATACATTATTGAGGGTAAAGAACAAGAACTTCAAGCATTTGCTAAACAAGAAGGTATAGCTTGGGCGACACACGCAATACCATTAACTTTCAAATTAGAGTGGGTGCAAGCCATTCGAAGAACCTTGTGGAAGTTCCTACAAGAATATAACGAGGTAACAAATAAGGTTTTAACTGAAGAATTTTTTTCGGTAGAAAAACAAGTTAATAATCAAGTAGACAGGTTTTTAAATGTTTTTTTTATCACCTATTCTCAATACAAAGATTCATTGATAATGGCTCAAAAAGAATTGGTTGAAAATCTTTCGGTGCCTATAATACCAATAACACCCACTATATGTATTTTGCCTTTAATTGGTGCGGTTGATCTTTACCGAACGAATATTCTCGAGGAAAAAGTTTTAACAGAGATTGGGAAATTACGTATTCAAATATTAATTATGGACTTATCTGGAATTATGGAAATGGAGGTTGAAGTAATTGATCATTTAATGAAGATTATTGACGGCACTTCATTAATGGGATGTACTACTGTGATTACCGGGTTAAGAGCTGAAGTGGTTAGAAAAATGATAAACGTAGGAATGAAATTAAATGAAAAAGCACAAACATTAGGAACTTTACAACAAGCATTGAATAAATACTTATTAAGTTAAACACGGAGAATCTTAGAGGAGGGTCGCTTTGCCGACTCTTTTTTTCTTATTCAATATATTCTGACCAACTGTCTCAATATTTGTTCCTGCCCGGCAGTTACATCTTGGTATAAAAACTATTGTTAAGTATTTAATTCAACACCAATCAATTCGTTTTCTTCTTCAACTAAACTGCCCTTTAGTAGCATAATGAAAGAGCTGCCTTAAAAACAGCTCCAATTTTCAGCTACCGCACCCGTTAGTTGAAGAAGAGAATTGATCAACAAAATGTGAAACAAAAAAACCTCTATTAATTAGAGGTTTTTTTAGAACTATCTTGCATAACTTTTTCAATAGCTGAGATAGTAGATTTTATATCGTCACAGGTTTCGATAATTTGTGTATCCAAATGTGTTAGTTCATAACAATTATTGTCATAGCATACAGACAGTAACGGTATACCATTTTTGTTTTTGAAAGTTAATGTTATTTCACAGTTATTATACTGTTTTAAGGTTTCTAACATTGTTTTAATGTGGTCTAAGGACATATCGTCTTAGTCTCCCTTCTATTACAGAGGGAAGATGACTAAGAGAAGTCAGGAGGTGCCCCATATAAATCTAATTTTAACTCTAATTAACTATAACATACTAATGATTAAAAGTATTGTTATTCGATGTAGCTACACAGTACGAACACACTTCACTTGTAACAAACCTGCCCCTTTAGTGCCATAAGAAAAAGGCTACCTCAGCAACCTTCCTTAATGAAGTAAAGCACCCGTTAGTTTATTAAGTTCAATCGAGAAATTGCCTCAAAATCTAGAGAGTTGGTTAATTCTTCTTTAGAAGCTGGTAAAATTTACTCAATTAAAGAAAAAGGAGGTAATCACTTGAAACGAAATTGATTTATTACCTTCTTAACCGTTCATACGGTTTACTACTTTCCTCTTCCAAATATTCCCTTAGCTACTTCTAATGCTGATGCGGATCGCGGCCATCCAACGTAAAAACTTAAATGAGTAATAGTCTCTATAAGTTCCTCCTCTGTTAGACCGTTTTGTTTCGCAAGTTCTAAATGATATGGAAGCTGATTTAGGTTTTCTCCAGTTACTAGCGCTGTAACAGTAATTAGGCTTCGGTCTCTTAAATTTAAATTATCTCGTCTCCATAAATCTCCGAAAAGTATGTCTTCAGAGTATCTAACAAAATCTGGTGCAAAATGCCCTAATGAATTTCTTACAGTAGGAGTAATGGGTTTGTTCATATCTCTTGCTCCTCTCGATTATTAAGTATGATATAAAACACTAAATCATTTGAGGAATTCCGTCTCCAAATGACCAGTTTTCAAGATTTGTTTCCGATAGAATTATAAATACATTTTCTTTAACTACATTACAATTATTGTGCAATTTGTTAGCAATACTCTTATACAGTAATTCTTTTTGCTGATTAGATCTGCCTGGACCGCATGTGATTAAGATGTAAAGAAGTTGGTTTGTTCTTTTACTACTAAGAAGATAATTCGGATCAAAATAAAACTCATCCACCTTATGCGACTGGAAAATTTGAAAATAATCCTTTTTGGGTACGTGAAATTCTTCAATAAGTGCGGCCATAACATTTCTACTGATTAGCTGTAAATCTTTGTGATTATATTCATTTTCCAAATAACTAATTTGAACGAATGGCATTTTTCCCCTCCTTTTGATAACAAGTTAATTTTACCTTTACTAATGTTATTTGTATAATCGAAATAATTGAATTAAAAATTCATAAAAACGAATGGAGATTATTGGATATGGATTTAAAAGAAGTTAAGACATTCCAGGCAATTTTAAGGGAAGGGACATTTTCAAAAGCAGCTCAAAAATTAAACTATGCACAATCAACTATAACGAGCCATATACAAAAACTAGAAAATGAAATTGGATTTAAGTTATTCGAACGAGGATGGGAAGCAAAATTAACAGAATCCGGAGAAATTTTCGCTAAGGAGATTCATTCTCTGATTAAACATTGGGATTTTGTTTTAGAGCAATCAAAAGCAATAGAAAAAGAAGAAGTTGGCATAATAAATATCGGGGCAATTGAAACAGCAGCAACGGTTTTGCCATCTATTATAAGCCAGTTTCGGGAAATAAAACCTAATGTGACTTGTAATATTACTGTAGGAAATACAGACACTCTAATAAATCTTTTAGATAGTGGTATGATCGACTTTGCAATAGGTGGAAAACCGTACAAAGAAAATGGATATTCATTCATCCATTTATATGATGAAGAAATATCCGTAATATGTTCCAAAAAATATTATCAAGATCCTATTACCATCCAATCGTTGCATGATATAACTGAATACCCTGTTTTTATTGGTGGGGAAAATTGTTTATACTATACAAAGTTTGAAGAAGAGCTTTCACATTTAGAGTCGAAACCCTTTTATTACACAGTTAGTCAGATACTATCCATACCTTTATATATTCATAACTTTCCTTCCATTGGTGTAGTCTTATCATCTTCAAAGCTTTCTGATAATATCGTTAAAGTGCCCTTAGAATTGAAGAATCCTTTCATTCCTATTGGGATAATACAAAAGAAGGATAATAAGTACCTTTCTAATATAAAGAAGTTATTCCTAGACTTAATAAGAGATTCATTTGATAGGGAATAGAATATATATAATGGGCTAACGTGTGAGTTGTTGAGTAAAAAAAATAAAATCGATTCCTTATAAATAGAAGGAATCGGTTTTTTAGGTTAGAATTTGCTTAGCGTACGAAATTTCCGAGATGTTGGCACCCCTCAAAGAAATCGAACCAACATCGTTAGTGGATTAACCATTATTTTCACTTCATTAATTTCTATAATTGTATCTGCAATAAATCCTGTTATCGTAGGATTCATAACCCTTAATGAACTAAACTGCCCCGATAGTTACATATGACTTATTGTAGAGTTGACATAAATAGTGCAGTAAGGATTAATGTCAAACGGGAAAAAGATTACTTTTTCTTTTCCTTTTCAAGTAAATCAATAATTCTATCAAGCTTTTGTTCGCTACTTTCTGACTTGCTTGGCTGTTTAGTAACGAGAGAACGAACGAGAAAAAACACACCAGAAAATAACCCAAATATAAAAATAAAGAAAACTAGTTGAAATATCATATCACCAATATTCATATTAATTCCTACCTTTACAATTATTGGTGTTAGTGTACCATATTTTTTTACTGCTACAGTTCTTTAACACTACGCTTGTTGAACAAACCTGCCCCGTTAGTTCCATAAAGAAAAAACTACCTTAAAGAACGCTCTGATCTTAAGCTAACGCCACCAGTGTTGCTGGATGGTTCTGGTTTACATTAAACGAACTTATAGGAAGAAAACCCCCGAAACTTTTGATTTTAGGGGTTTTCTTCATTTTTTCTATTTTTGATTATGTAAAAGCTTATTTCTCATAAATAATAGGGACTAGTTCCATCCCCACCTTTTGGGCTGCAATATAGCGTCTGTAACCGTCCTTAAGGATCTTTGTATCCCTATTTATCGTAATGGGTTCATCTAAGCAGCCTGTCCGTTTAACATGATTTAAGACTTGTTGTGTTTTTTCAACACTCGGATGCGAATTTAAAAACTCTTCCGTTATAACAATCTGATTTAGTAAAATAAGCTCTTCTGTTTCATCTGGTTTCATTTTTATTTTCACCCCTATCTGAAGTCTAATTATATTCTTTATTCACCTGTTATAAGACCCATTTAATCAGCTATTCTCACTTTTCTCGTCCTAGGCCCCCATTTGGCAACCTTCTTATGGCGCTAACGCACCGGTTAGTTGATTAAGACTTATTGTAAAGTTGACGCAAACTGTGATGATAGGAGTTCTGTGAAATAGCGTCAATTAAAATAATAATCAAAGAGTTAATGAAATGGAAGAAAACAGGAAGCAGGGATTACGTTTGCGATTGCAGTCGCTAGTTCATAACTTGGAATTTCTAAGGTCATAAACGTTTCCCCACTTTTTTTATGTTTATGAACACCAAAAGAAGAGGCAAGTATAAAACAAGGAAGCACACGCTGTATGGATTGATTATTTTATACAATATATATAAGGAATCGACATCGAAAAAAAATATATTGATAAGTAATATGAGTATGGACATTACCCATAACGGGTACTTTTGCTGAACATTAAATAAGCGCTTATAACCCCTGCTGGCAGCCCACAAAGGAATAACCATGTTGGGTATAATAACGAGGGCCCACCAAGAAATGATTATGTATTCGAACCGTTGAATGAAGGGCAATTCAATAATACTGGTCAATGTTAATGTTGGCCAAATAGTAAGAGCCAACTGTTTTTCTGCATAAAAGACTATCGAACCAAAATATAGTAATAACATCAATAACGTCGTAGCCAAGGCTCCTCCTTGAGCATACTTTTGTGATTTTTCACCATTTTGAATGAATGGATAATACATCAGGATCATTTCAAAACCAATCATCGATAATGAAGCACTTCTAGTTCCTTTCATTATTTCCAATAAAGTATGGTCAAAAATAGGTAGGGAATTTGTAAAATCAGCGTATTTCAAACCATAAAAAGGTACAAATATCAGCCAATATGAAAATATTACAGTTAAAAAGGTAATACCCGTAATGGTTTGGAACCCTCCCGTAATAATATAATAAATCAGGATCAGGAAAACCAAAGCAAATACCCATGAAGGTACCTCTTCAAACATCCAAACATGTAAGACATTTATATAGCCGATTATGACCGTCATTCCAAGGACAAAAAAGTAAAGGATAAATAAGAGACTGAAGAAATTCCCAATCCATTTACCAAATGCATGATTATTAACAGAAATGATATCACCAGGAACAAGACTGAAAATTTTATATATAAGCCAAATTATTATATGAACAATGAGTCCGGCTAGGAGTATGGAAATCCAGCCATCCGTTCCCGTCGCCTTAGCTAAACTTCTTTGAAAACTCAACACGCCTAATCCTGTTTGCAGGGAATGCACTAAAAAAAACACATAGAAAGGCGATACCTTAAACTTATCATTAACACTAGCTTGGTTCATATAGGACCCTCATTTGTATCACTCATATTTCTCATTTTTATAATCTGGCTTTTACAAGTGAAATTTTCAAAAAGATACAAACTTTAAGTACACAGTACGAATAAACGGTGGACACAAGCTGCGATGCTCAATCCAAGAATTAAAAGCCGTTTATCTTAATGAATAAAGAAATACAATAATAATAAGGAAAATAAATATGTAAATTAAGAATATTGTTAACAAGATAGGAAGTTTTTTTATGACTTTAATAATAATCTTCATATTGATAATATGGCCTCTACATTTGAAGTTTATCCAAAAAGGCACAATCGTTAGGAGTACGGCTTCTTGAACTAATCTGCCCCTATAGTTGCATAAGAAACTCCTATGGCGGCGCTCCTCGCCGCCACCATCTACTACGAAAATCTACACTCAAAAATAGAGTCTAACCCATTAACCCCTTGACGATAATGGATGATAACAATACAACCAGGCTGAGCTTTTTTTGGTGGATCTTAAGGAAGATACCCTGTATAAGAAACTGGTTGTGACAGTATGGAAGAACCATTTAGTGTACTGCTAGTACGTATACAAAATTTTTTGTAACAAATCTCCTGTCATATGTATTGTTAATCTTTTTTTGAGGTGATTCTCCTATGGAAGCAATGATTGAACGGTGTGCTGGCCTAGATGTACACCAAGAAACAGTAGTAGCCTGTGTATTATTTGGTCCATTAGATAAAAAGCCAAAAATCTCTATTGAAACGTTTTCGACTACAACAACAGGACTCTTGGCTTTAAGTGATTGGTTAACTACCCTTCAGGTATCCGATGTTGTGATGGAAAGTACCGGAGTCTACTGGAAACCAATATGGAATATACTCGAAGGATCTTTTCACCTTGTTCTGGCCAATGCCAGGCATGTCAAAAATGTTCCAGGGCGTAAAACTGATGTAAAAGATGCCGAATGGCTTGCCAAGCTTCTAAGATGCGGACTTATTGAAAGCAATTTTGTCCCACCAGAGGATATTCGTGATTTACGAGATCTTACTCGTTATCGAAAAAAATTGATTCATCATCGCACATCAGAGCAGAATCGCATTCACAAAATTCTTCAAGATGCTAATATCAAGCTAACATCCGTTCTATCAGACATTTTTGGTGTATAGGGACGCCGTATCCTTGAAGCGATTCTAAATGGTGAAAAAATAGAGACCGATGGTCTTCGAAAAATGGTGGATTGGCGAACAAAAGCAAGTATTACTGACATTGCCCATGCAATTAATGGTCGTATTCGCCGCCATCATCGTGATATGTTGCGTTACCATTGGGAGCATATGGGTTATTTAGAAGAAACCATAGAAGAATTAGAAAAACAAATTGATCAACTCCTGTCCCCTTATCGTAAGGAAGTAGAATTATTGGATGGTATACCTGGTGTGAACAAAGCTGCGGCAGCTACTTTTATTGCGGAGATGGGTGTTGATATGTCCGTATTTAAGTCAGCTAAACATCTTGCCTCTTGGGCTGGTGTGAGTCCTGGAAATTACGAAAGTGCTGGTAAAAAAAAAACGAGTAAAACCACACAAGGAAATAAAGCTTTAAAAACGATGGCCGTAGAATGTGTATTAGCGACATCAAGGCAAAATAATCGAATTGCTTCACATCGAAAAAGGATTACCAAACGGCAAGGAAAAATGAAGGGACGAATCGCTTCTGCCCATTTACTATTAACGATTACTTACAACATCTTAAAAACAGGAGAACCTTATCAAGAACTAGGCTCAAATTACCTTAAAGAAAAACAAAATAACAAAGAATTAAAAATGATCGAATACCTAAAAAAGAAAGGCTATACAATCGCTCCATCTGAACAACAAACTGCATAACCAGTTAAATAACGACATAGTACATTTACCCCCATCAAAAAAAATGAGAATATGGAGGGTTTATTTTAGCATGGCTTTTTTACTATTGTGTTTTCATACAAAAAAGCTGCCTTAAAGACAGCTCCGATCTTCAGCTAACGCACCCGTTAGTTTAAGTACATTTCTTCACCAACTGATTATTTTCAGCTCAAATATTACAGTGAGGCCCCTCCATTAGTAACATAGAAAACAGCTGCCTATAGAGCAACTGTTTAAAAAATAGTTTTTATTTTAATGGTAGGCCTGTATTTGTTTTTTTTAATGTGTTCCACATTTTTATCGATATAATAAATATCAATGCTATTGATACAAAAGTTAAACTTAACCCAACAGTAGATTTTGTAAAACTAACACTAATATAACTATATAAAAGTCTCATCGGTGCATTTGCAATTACTATAGTTAAAATGTAAGTAGAATATTTAATTCCATTAGCAGCCGATAAGAAACATAACATGTCTGCTGGAACTATCGGACAAATCATTCCCAAAGCCAGAAGCTTATAATTATAAGTTTTTATAAGAATGCTTAAATCTTTATGCCTATTCTCCATTAAGTTTTTTACTTTTTTTACAGAAACTTCACTTGAAAAGAAATATATCAGGGTTGCACTCATTACTAATCCAATTGTAGACAATATTGCCCCTTCTATTGGACCGAAGTATACCCCACCAAGAATCATTAAAGGTGTCCCAGGTATAAGAAATAATAATCGAAGTATCCATAACCCAATAAATATAACCAGTGCATATTTTTGATTTTCAGAAAAAAAGTGTTTAATTGTATTTATATCAGTTGGTAATAAATCAAAGTATGCTAAAGCAAAAAAGGATAATAGCCAAATGGCAATAATAGCATATTTTATTTTCAGTTTTCCTCACTCCCCTAAATGTTAACTAGGGAAATTGTAAGAGAAAATAATAAAGAAACACTTCATAAAAATATTAAGATTTCTTAAGATGATACTGTATTAAATGTTAAAACATAAAGGTAATTCCACTTTAAAGACAATCGTGTGATCTTTGTAGTCGACAGATATTATCCCATTATGTAATTCAACGATTCTTTTGGATATGGAAAGTCCCAGTCCAGCCCCATTATTACCCATTCTTGCTTTATCCCCCATAAAAAACCGATCAAATACCTTGTTTATGTCATGACTCGGAGGATTTTCCACTTTATTCAAGATTTCAAAATAGACGGATTTTTCTTCCTTGTGAAGGCTAATATATACTTCTGAAGGTTTATCACTATATTTTATGGCGTTACTAATAAGATTGTCGAATACCCGAACCAACCTCTCTGCGTCCATTAATACTGGAATATTTGTATCTTCGATTGTTTTATTAATGCTTAACTGTTCTCTCTCTAAAATGGGAATATATTCACCTATTACTTGTTCTATTAAATCTCGAATATCAACAACTGTTTTATTTAACTTAAATTCCTGATTGGATAGTCGAGTATATTCAAATAACTCATCAATTAATAATTTAAGTCTATGTGATTTTTGGTATGTTATTTCTAAGTATTCCTGTAACTGCTTTTGGTTTGTGTATTGTTTCCTTTTTAACAGATCTAAATAACCAATAATGGAGGTTAATGGGGTCCGTAAATCATGAGATACATTAGTGATGAGTTCGTTCTTTTCTTGCACTAATTGTCTCTCTTTTTCAAATTTGTCATGTAACTCTTTAGACATGTAATTTATGTTATCCGCAAGCTGAGTCAATTCATTTTTACCTTTCAAATCAATTGTTATCCCCATTTCTCCATTTGCGATTTTTTGAATACTTAGTGAGATCAATTTAAGATAACCTAATTTTTTTCTTATTAAAATTATAAAGGTTCCTATAAACGTTAAAATTGAAAATAAAAAAATGAAGATGGCTAATGAGTAATATACAGATATACTAAGATTATTAGGGGCCTTATTTTCCAAAAAGTAGCCTATAAAACGCGCAAAAGGAATAAAAACGAGTATAGCTACAAGTAGACTGAGTGTAATTGCACCAAGTAATTGAAAGGATAATTTATTTGGAAACTTAACAATCTTCATATTTTATAGCCTACCCCCCAAACTGTTTTGACATATATGGGTCGTTTAGGGTCCTGTTCAATTTTATCCCTTATTTTTGTAATATGGACCATCACATTATTATCCGATTTTAGAAATTCCTCTTTCCAGACCACTTCATATATCTTTTGTACGCTAAGTACAATCCCTTTGTTTCGTGCAAGCAACTCTAAAATGTCAAATTCCTTAGGAGTCAGCCTAACCTCTTGGTTTTGCACATAAACTTGTCTCGTATCCACATTTATTTTTAGTTCTCCTATTTCAATAACATTTTTACTAGCGCTTAAATCAGTATTATATTTATTCGTTCTTCTTAATTGAGACTTTACTCTGGCAATTAATTCTAAAGGATTAAAGGGTTTTGATAAATAATCATCAGCTCCTGACATAAGACCTTGTATTTTATCCATATCTTCAGACTTTGCCGAAAGCATAATAATAGGCATGTTTCTTTCTTCTCTAATTTTCATACAAGCTTGTATTCCATCCATTTTAGGCAGCATAATGTCTAAAATGATCAAATCAACTTCATTTTTTTGTAGAAATTTCATGGCTTCAATAGCGTCTTCAAATTTTTCCGTTACCATACCTTCATTTTCTAAATAAATTCCAACAAGGTTCCTTATCTCTTTATCATCATCAATTATAAGTATGTTAGATTGCATCTAATGTCTCCTTGTTTTTTTCTCGTGGTTCACACCTAAGAATATAAGCTGGAGGGATATTTCTATATTCTCTTTTTAAAGTGATTTTTGAAAAGTACTTTTTCAATAATGGTATTTTAACCTTGGTGTATTGGAATGTTACAAACTCCCCACCTGTTTTTAATACGTTCAAAGTGCTTGATAATATCTTGTTTGATACATTCTGAGGTAAACTCGCAAACGGCAAACCAGAAATAATATAGTCTGCATAAGGAATTTTATATTCATTTAAATAGTGTTGAACATGTTCAGCTGAACCATGTATAACAATAAAGTTCTTTTCATTCCAGAATTTTTTTTTCAGTAAATAATAGAATTCCCTATTGTTTTCAATTAAAACAACAATTGTACTTTGGTTTCTTAGTGCAAGGATCTTTTCTGTAAACACTCCAGTACCTGGGCCATATTCCACAATGTATTTTGCATCCTTAAAGTTAATTTCTTTTATCATTTTATTGCTAAGGTATCTTGAACTAGGTAGGATTGCTCCGACAGTTTTAGGATTGACAATGTATTGATATATAAAAGAAAAATCAAATTTTTTCATGTACTTACTCCTCTAGGTTTGTGATTTATAATCAAATCATAAAAAACAAACCTGAAGAAAAACTCGACAAATACCTTAAGAATTCTTAAGTTTTACAAGTATATCCTTATTTCACTAACCTGCCCCGTTAGTGCCATAAGAAAAGAGCTGCATAAAAGACAGCTCCGATCTTCAGCTAACGCACCCGTTAGTTCATTAAGGCTTGTAGAGTTGACACAAACTGTGAAGTAAAGGTGATGGAGAAATGATGAAATAAAAAATGAAAAAGAAAGAGTATTATATCACTCTTCCTTTTTGTCAATTTTATACTTATCTAACTTTAATGAAATATCTCTAAGTAAAGTGTTTCTTTCCTTTTGAGTTTTGATAAAGCTGATTAAAAACCAAGCAATAAATGCTATTGGAATCAAATAAAATAGTATACCAGTAAGTGCCATGAAGTCTACCCAGTTCATTGTTTCTCTCTCCAATCTTTCTATTGGGAATTATAGCATAAATACCCTAAATGAAATTGTAAAAAAAATTGATGAACAGTTCGACTACACTACTCTTATAAAACAAACCCGCCCCTTTAGTGCCATAAATCGAGTAGGAGGAGGCGCCTAGCCTCCGACCTCTCACACCACCGTACATACCGTTCGGTATACGGCGGTTCAGTTTAAGTCTGACGTAGTTTTGTATATCGTTCATATAGATTTACTAACCCTTGGTGGTGCCAATAAACATTATTAAGGGTTTTGTCTAGAATAGGACTATGCGCTATGCGCCAATAACCCTTTCTGCTATTTCCCCATTCATACGCTTTTCCAAATGGGGCGCCTAATCCTTTGAGTTTCCTCACTCTCGTTCTTGGCAATTTCCATTGCTTCCATAGGCACATCCTGAGTCTTCTTCGAATCCATGAATCTAAATTCTTCAAAACGTTCGGAGTATCAATGAGGGCGAAATAACCCATCCAACCTCTAAGGTATTGCTTTAACTTATTTATTCGGAGTTTCATGGGTTTCGGTAATTTTCTCGAGGTCATTTCCCTGATTCGTTTCTTTACTCTCTTCACCGTTTGTTTAGCCAGTAGAACCTTCGGGTTCTTCTTTGACTTCGTGAAACTAAAACCGAGAAACGTTCTGTTCCAAGGGCGATCATACTTCGACTTCTCGTAGTTGACCTTTAGCTTCAGTTTATTTTCAATGAAGCTTGAGATATTTCCCATTGCACGTTTGGCGGCTTTTCGTGTCTTCACAAAGATAGTACTGTCATCCGCATACCTTACGAATCGAAGATTGCGTTTCTCTAGTTCTTTATCTAAATCGTCTAACATGATATTAGATAATAAAGGACTTAACGGACCTCCTTGCGGAGTTCCCTCCTCACTTTTATGAAAAAGTCCGCCTATCATAATGCCTGCTTGAAGGAATCTACGAATCAGTTTGAGAACTCGTTTATCTTCAATTTTCCGCTCTAACATTCCCATGAGCTTGTCATGATTCACTTTATCGAAGAACTTCTCCAAGTCCATATCCACTACCCATGTATAACCTTCGGTTATATAGGACTTTGCCTTTCGAACCGCCTGGTGCCCTTGTTTGTTAGGGCGAAAACCATAGCTATTCTCCGAAAAGGTTGAGTCATATATCCTGGTTAATATTTGGGCAATGGCTTGTTGAATGAAACGGTCTAGAACGGTTGGAATACCCAATAGCCGAACTCCGCCGTTTGGTTTCGGGATTTCGATACGACGGACGGGCTTCGGTTGATAGGTACCCTGTAAAAGGGCAGTTTTCATGTTGTACCATTCGGTTGCGAGGTGCGGTCTCAGGTTTTGAACCGGCATTCCATCTACACCATGGCTTCCCTTATTTCTTTCTACACGCTTCAATGCCTGTATTAAGTTTTCCCTCTCTAGTATCTGTTCCATTAACATCGTTGATATCCTTTCTACGTGGATAAATGGTCTATTTGTGCCTTTATCTGCTCCACCCTTTTGAAGTTCCCCGTGTATTCACCACATCTTCCTTCAAATAAGTTCCGTTAGGAATTGTTTGCTTCTTCGCAGATAACGAACGCCTAGTATTCATCCTCCTTAATCTGTTCGGTCCTTCCTTATCTTCTCGAGTAGACAAGTACTATGACCTCTGCTGACTTCTGATGATTCAGCTGTCCATCACTGGACAGGTTACCAAGTGTACTTGGCTGTCATCAGACCTCCCCGGGTAAGAGTGCAATCTTTCCCTCCATCTATCTGCTTCATTTACTCTGTACCACCTTCGGCAGTAAGGACTTTGTTTTGTTTCGCAAACTCATCCAATGATACCTAGCCTTATATGAAGTTCGTGTTCCTCAGACCGAAGGTTTGCCGCTTGCTTCCTTCAGATTCCACGTCACCGTGGACACCCTTGCATTAAGCTAACCACTACTACTGCCTTCATGGTTCGGGACTTTCACCCTATAGATTGCACCCATGCCGGGCGCACGAAAAAGCTGCCTTAAAGACAGCTCCGATCTTCAGCTAACGCATCCGTTAGTTGAATAAGAAATGATATAATATTCTAAAATTTAAAATTAGGAGTTGTAATATTTATGGATTTTTATATTGTTGATGTATTCGCAGAAGAAAAATATCAAGGTAACCAATTAGCTGTACTTATTCCCTCGAGAACAATATCTACTGAAGAAATGCAAAAGATTGCAAGAGAGATAAACTTTAATGAAACAACATTTATTTTATCTGGCAAACAAGACAACGGAGGATACGATGTTCGAATATTTACTCCTGATGTTGAGGTTCCTTTTGCTGGTCATCCAACATTAGGAACAGCATTTATCATTCAGAAAGTTTTAGAAAACAATGAAAGTAAACAAATAACTCTAAACCTTAAAGTAGGACAAATACCTGTAAATATTGAAGGTGAACAATTAATAATGAAGCAAAACCCACCCGAATTAGGAACGATTATTCCTGATCAAGATATTTTCACCGAAATATTACAGATACCAAATGAAGATATTGATTCCCGTTTTCCAATTCAAATTGTATCAACTGGATTACCAGCAGTAATTGTTCCTCTTTGTTCATTGGATGCTGTAAATCGTTGCAAGATCAATCATAATAATTATCAAAATTTCATTGATAACATTATAAAAGCAAATATCCTTGTCTTTTCTCCTGAAACCAAACTAAAAGAAAATGATTTAAATGTAAGAGTATTTTTAGATGACACAGGATTCCCTGAAGATCCTGCGACTGGAAGTGCAAACGGAAATCTTGCTGGATACCTTATCGCACATAACTTTTTTGAAAGTAAAAATATAACGTACAGAGTTGAACAAGGATTCCAAATGGGAAGACCATCTATTTTAAATATACAAGCTGAAAATTCCCAGAATTCCATTCAAATCCTTGTAGGTGGTAAAGTATTTTTAATCGCAAAAGGAGAATGGTATTAACAAGAAAGTCCAAATTTGGGCTTTTTTTGGATTAAATTTTATAATTTTATTAATAAACTTGCGATTCCCTTCAATAAAAAGCACTCACTACTTATTAAAGGATTCTGCCCCGATAGTCATAATGAACGAAAACGGCTCCCATCGCTTAACGTAGATTGCACTTGGTCATAATGTTACTACCAAAAATAAAAAACCAAGTGTAGAGCTACACACGAAAAGGAGCCTATATTATGAAGGATGTTCAAAAATTTGTTGGTTTAGACGTATCTAAAGATTCAATTGCTGTTGCGATTGCTGATTCTGGTCGTGGTGAACCTAGATTTCATGGAACTATTCAAAATAAACCAGAGGATATTCGCAAATTGATGAAAAAGTTAGGGAAGCCTGAAAGCCTATTAGTATGTTATGAAGCAGGATCTTCTGGGTATGGAATTTATCGATTTCTTCTATCTATGGACATTGATTGTATGGTTGTCGCACCCTCCCTTATTCCAAAGCGATCGGGCGATCGTGTAAAAACAGATAAAAGAGATTCTATTAGATTAGCTCAGCTACTTCGCGCTGGAGAGCTTACTTCTGTATGGGTTCCAGATGAAGATCATGAAGCATTGAGAGACTTAATTCGTGCTCGTCATGATGCTCGTGAGGATTTACAAAGTTCTCGCCAGAGACTTGTTCACTTCTTACTTCGCCATGGAATACGTCCTCCGCAAGGAGTTAGAAATTGGTCCGTAAAACATCGTGAATGGTTAAAACGATTAACATTTGAAAGAGCTTCTCAACGTATTGTTTTTCAAGAATATCTTCATGCAATCAATGAAGTTGAAGATCGTATGAAACGTATCGAAGCTCAAATTCATGAAGAAGCCCTTCAAAGTGAACATGCTCCGGTAATTCAAGCTCTTCAAACATTAAGAGGAGTCGCAGAAGTCACAGCTGTTACTTTGGTAGCTGAAATTGGACAGTTTTCTCGCTTTTCAAACCCAAGACAACTGATGTCCTATGCTGGACTTGTTCCAAAGGAATACTCGAGTGGGTCTAGTCGTTGGCAAGGTTCCATTACGAAAACCGGAAACTCCCAAATTCGTCGTTCCATAGTAGAAGTTTGTTGGTCTTATCGCCATCGACCATCTCTTAAAGGTGAATTGCTTAAACGTCAAGAAGGTCAAGATCCAGAGGCAAAACGTATTGCTTGGAAAGCTCAACACCGTCTTCATATGAAATATCATCGCATCTCTGCTAAAGGAAAAGGTGGAAAAGTAGCTGTTGTTGCAGTAGCCAGAGAATTACTTGGTTTTATTTGGGCTATCGGTTGTGCCATTGAGGATAAGCAAGTAAGTGTATCGAATGTTGCTTAAGTAGATCGAAAGTAAGATTATGTAATAAATGATTTTATCGAATCATAATTTTGTGATTTAGAATTGAAGATTTGGCTCGAAGGCAAACCCCCGGGAAGGAGAACCCTCATGTGCAACTATGCACTAGGTCTAGGAACTGAACGTGCGCCGTTAGTCCGAGGCAGCTCCGTGACGGATGGAGTGAAATGTGGTAACCAACCCACGCATATCAGTTTGTATACCACCGTCAACGTTTTTGCCTTCGTGCCAAGTTTTTAAGGTTATCCTTGTTCAACTTTTAGAATTGTATCCATTTCGATTTAGCTTATCAAGGGAAAGTACGCCCTTGACAAGCTAAATCCGAAAGGATATTTGGTTTATAAGTTGAACAAGGAATAACTCTATTCATAGCTGAATGAAACACCATTTAAAAACATTTGGGTGTGGTGGGTTGACAGTTTCGTTCATATCAGTTGCATAAAGAAAGAGCTGCCTTAAAGACAGCTCAGATCTTCAGCTAAAGCACCCGTTAGTTTTATAAGAAAAGCGAAACTTCTTCAAGAATCGCACCCTTTAATTGAAGAATACTTTGCTAATATTAGTTAGTATTGCTGTTAACTAATTGCAAAAATATCAGGTGAAAACTCAATGGTATTGTTGCTTTAAATAAAGTTTGATCAAATTGATACTAATAACCTTGATAAACGAACAAAAAGAAAAAGCGTGTTTTGAAAAAAGATTGATCAAAATACGCTTTTAATATAATTAATGAATCATTCTTTTATTAAAAAAACTTGCCGTAACTTGGTTAATAAAAATAAGAATTACAGTTGCAATCGATTTTATAGATTGGGCTTTATACAAACCCCCTTTATTCACGGAGACTGACATGATTGATAAAACTGGAATTTTAATAAATTTATTTTAATAATGATAATATCATCGCTACAGAATTATCTACAAATGAACGCTCTGGACGAGATTTCATTAACACGGTAAGTCCGATTAATGAAACGACTAGTGTCTGTGCTAAAACTTTAGCATTAAGGCTGCTTTCGAGCTCACCTGAGCGAATACCTCGGACAATCGTTTCTTGAAATATGATCGAAAGATACATCTGATGCTCTCTTGTAAGGATTTCAAATTTTTCATCGTGAGGGGCAAGTTCCACTATTGTATTAATGCAAAAACATCCCTTGTTCGGACTTTCTTTATATTCCTCTTCCACCAAATCTTCAAAAAATGTGTGAAATGCTTCCTTTACAGATAGATTGTTTTGAAGTTTTGTTCGAATATGGGAAGCATGTAGCTTTGTATATTTGCGTAATGCAGCCTCAAACAATTCCTCTTTATCTCCAAAAGCTGAGTATAAGCTTGGTCGTTGTATCCCCATTTTGGCAGTCAAATCGCTTAGCGAAGTAGCCTTGTACCCCTTCTCCCAAAAAAGCAACATAGCATCATCCAACGCTTTTTCCTCATCAAATTCACGTTGTCGAACCATAATAAATACCTCATTTCAAAAAACAAAATTTCTTCACTAGATAATTAATCTTGTTCTTGATTCTTTTTTATTTGCTCAATGATTCCGAATCTGTCCACTTGAATCCAGTATTCCACTATTTTTCGATCCTCTAATCGGTATACGGCACTACCTATTTCAATAACCTCTTTATTTGTAGGCAGATAATCCTCATACTCTCCAATATGCATTCCTGTCTGCTTCCATCTGACATGAACTTTTTGATTTTGAGAAATTAATTCTTGAATTTCTATTTTAAATTTCCCCCATGAATCTATCATTTCTCTTATATGATCAGCATAATTCTCAGGTGACCTTATAATTGTCACCATGCTTTCTGAATTCACTTGATGTGCTCTTACCTCTTTCGCCATAAAAACCTTAGCTTGTTCGGGAGTGCAACCTGATCTGACAACTTCAAAGAAGCTTTTTATAATCTGTTCGTTTGTCTGTAGGAATTTTGGAGCTGGTGAATCGCCCCCAGATATTTCAGTTAATTCGTTATTCCCCGGTAATTGATTCAATTCATCTAATGTCCTTTCCTTATCAATTTGCCGAATTCGTGTCATGGATAATTAATCCTCCTTTTAATTACCAATCGGTATATTATGATTTTATTTAATTAAAGTCCTATTGTCAAATTGTGATGATTCTTTCAAGAACAGCATTCAGCTAACTGAATAACTTACTTGACATCAAAACGTTTTGTTGGTTATCCTTATTAGGAATTATTTTATACCGAACGATATATTATACTGTTAAGTACAAAAAGGGGATGTAAGTAATGGTAAAGGTGAAGGTTAAAGAAAAAACAACAATTAAAGTTGAAGATCATGATACGAAAACGGATCAATTACAAATAGTATCCGGATCAACCATGACTCGCTATATGGCACTATTGTTTGCAACAGCCTGTGGGATGGCTGTCGCCAACATATACTATGCACAACCGTTGCTAGACTCACTGGCGACCGAGTTCGGTATCTCCCATTCATCCATCGGCATTGTCATTACCATTACTCAGCTTTGTTACGCGCTAGGACTGCTACTGCTGGTACCGCTCGGTGATCTACTGAATCGACGTCGGCTAATCGTGGGTCAGATGCTTTTATCCGTGTTGTCTCTGATTGTGGTTGGCATCGCCCCCATCATCACAGTGCTGTTCACGGGGTTAGCTGCGGTCGGACTGCTTGCTGTGGTGACTCAGGTGCTCGTAGCGTTCGCATCGACTTTGGCTGCCCCAGCCGAGCGTGGACGTATAGTCGGCTTGGTGCAAAGTGGAGTCGTGATCGGCATTCTGCTCGCACGAACAGTCGCTGGTGTACTAACCGATCTCGCCGGTTGGCGTTCGGTCTATCTAGTTTCTGCCGCCATGATGCTCATCATGACTGGCGTGTTGTTCCGAGTACTCCCGCGTGATGAAAGCGAAAGAGAGTCACTATCCTATCCGCAGCTGCTTCGTTCGGTGCTCACATTGTTCATCCAAGAACGAATCCTACGCATCCGCGGAGTACTGGCTCTGCTGATTTTTACCGCGTTTAGTACATTGTGGACTTCGCTGGTGCTACCTCTCAGTGCTCCACCATACTCTCTTTCACATACCGCTATTGGAGCGTTTGGTCTTGCTGGAGTTGCCGGAGCATTAGCTGCTGCTCGTGCTGGGGGTCTGGCTGATCGAGGTTTAGGGCAGCGAACAACCTGCATAGCCCTAGTTTTATTGCTAGCATCATGGTTTCTAATCAGCTTTACCGAACACTCACTGATCGCATTAGTCATTGGCGTTATCTTTCTTGACCTGGCTGTGCAAGCAGTACATGTCACCAATCAGAGTATGATTTTCACAGTGCGTCCTGAGGCGAGAAGCCGACTTACTGCTGCTTACATGATTTTTTATTCCATCGGCAGTGCCATGGGTTCAATTGTTTCAACTAATATATACGCAAACTATGGATGGATCGGAGTATGTCTATTTGGTGCCTCTGTCAGCGCTTTGGCCCTTTTGTATTGGGTAATAACCTACCGTCTAACGGAGCAGATTAGAGAGAAATAATACCGATTTTTATGTTGGTTTGAAATTTTTCAAGACCTAAAATCATACAAAGTTACAAAAAGGGGTGATACATATTAGTCATGTATAATATGTATCACCCTTTTACTTCTTGTTCAACAAACAGACGCTTATATACAGAGTTTTTTCAAAGCAGTGCAGCTTTATTTCAAATATACACTTATTCAATTAAATGGCCCAATTGTTGAATAACAGCACTCTTCAACTATCCTGCCCCTTTAGTTTAATAAAAAAAGCCGGCTGGGATAGCAGCCGGCTCTTTTACTCTTGCACCCTTTAATTGAAGTATATTATTTCACAAACTTTATTGTAGTAAAAAACGATCGTCACCCGAAGAGTCGTACTCATTCTCTATAATGTTAATCTATTTGTTGTTAGAGTATGCCTGAGCAATAACTTTTGCAGCCTTAGCGATGAGTTCATCATTAAAGCTTGCTTTCTCTTCATTGCGACTTGACATGATCGCTATAATAATCGGTTCTCGATTTGGTGGCCACACAATCGCTATATCATTTCGAGTTCCATAGCCACCGGCTCCGCTCTTATCTCCAACCTCCCAACTTTCTGGTACACCAGCTCGAATGAGGGAATCACCTGTAGTATTCCCTTTTAGCCAATTTGTGAAAATTTCTTGCTTATCGTTAGGAAGGTACTCACTGATTCCAAACACCTCAAGGGTAGTTGCAAGTGCTTTAGGGGTACTGGTATCCCGTGATTCCCCTGGAATAGCTCCGTTCAAATCGGGTTCAATACGGTCAGCCATTGTGATAGTATCGCCACTTTCTCGTAACGCCTTTTCAAATCCATCTGGTCCGCCTAATTCTTCGAACAGAAGATTACCTGCTGTATTATCACTATACTGCATCGCTGCTTCAGCTATTTTTCCGAGACTCATCCCTTTGTTCACAAAGTCTTCTGTAATCGGAGAATAGGTAACAATATCTTCATTGGTGAATGTCCTTATTTCCTCAAGCATTGATATCGGATTTTGCTTTAACAAAACAGCAGCGGCTAGGGCTTTGAATGTAGATGTGTACGCAAAACGTTCGTTCTCACGAAATTCCACGGTTTCTTTTGTTCCTGTATCAATGGCATAGACCCCAAGCCTCGCATCATATTCCTTCTCAAGTTGTTCAAACTTATCAATTGTGGTTTCTTTTGCCGTTATATTTTCTGACGTTTGATTAGTTCCCCCCGTATGCTCTGTTTCTGATTGTTGTACAACCTGTTTTTTCTCATCTGAGCAGCCTGCAACCATAAGCACCAAGCCTATTGGTGCTAGTATTTGATAAAACCATCTTTTGTTCATGATGTAAACCTCCTAATTATTTGATTAGACTCTTATGTACGAATTGAAAAAACAACCTCATGCAAGGAGTTTTTACAGATTACATTTGTAGTCTGATTACATCTGTAGTATAGTATTACATATGTAATCAAATAAAGTCAATTCTTTATTTTTTAACCATCAAGCTACTATAAATATGCTATATACCTGTTTTTTAAAATTTAAAAATCCAGAGAGTTGGTATTGAAGGACATGTTTTTAACACATTTTATAATAGGTCTATTGGTGTCTTCATTTTCCGTTACTGTTATTCTACTTATACGAAAATGGTTTGGAAGACAATTAACCGCAAAATGGTACTATCATTTGTGGATGTTTCTTTTTATGGCTTTAGCACTTCCATTCATACCTACTGATTTATATAATTTTAGTTCTCTCTTTAGCGGTGGGGATGCATATCAGACTAATGCACCTAGCTCTACTAAGGAAATAAATGGTACTGATATGATGCAGGGCCTACACCTGATACAAGACTTTTCTTTATCGGTCAATCGGCCGGACCTGTCCTTACTTAATATGGGAGTAATGGGTTTATGGATGTCAGGGATGCTTTTATTTACCTTTACTATGGTTCGTGGATGGCTCACACTTAGAAGGATAAAGAATTATTCTTCTGCGTTTTCCAATCAAGAAGTTCTCGTACTTTTCGAAGAATGCAAGAAAAGACTACAGATTAAAAAATCAATAAAGATTGTTATTTCGAAAAGAGTCCAATCTCCAATGATATTCGGACTTTTTCAAACATATATCGTCTTACCATCTCAACATGAAAACTGGCTTAGCTTGAAAAATTACGAGTATATTTTTCTTCATGAACTGAGTCATTATAAAAACAAGGATTTGGTGACAAATTACGCGATATTGTTCTATCAAATCATTTATTGGTTTAATCCCCTTGTCTGGCTTGCTTTTAGAAAAATGAGATTGGATCGGGAAATCGCATGTGATACATCTGTTTTACAGTTACTAGATGATAATTCATTTAGTGAATATGGAAATACAATCATTAATTTTTTGGATCTTTCAAAACGGTCAAGTAAGCTACTGTTAGTGACACAATTAAACGGTTCTAAGCTTCAAATCAAAAAACGAATTGAACAAATTTCTGCCTATAAGCATTCCGAAAAAAAATCAATAAGAAAAAGCGTCTTTATTTATGTGTTGGCCAGTATCATTTTGACAATCCAATTACCTTTCGTTTCCGCATTAGCGACGGAAAACGACCGATACTATTTTAATAATGACGGAGCAGTTTATGAGGATTTAAATCAATTCTTTAAAGGGTATGAAGGAAGCTTTGTTTTATATGATCATAACGCACAGCAATATCGCATTTATAATGAAGAGAAAAGTACGTTGCGGGTATCACCTGATTCCACATACAAAATCTATAGTGCCTTATTTGCACTAGAATCAAATGTGATATCACCCGAAGAATCCACCCTTTCATGGGATGGGACGGAGCAACCCTATGACGCTTGGAAAATGGATCAGGATGTCTCATCTGCTTTGCAAAAATCTGTAAACTGGTATTTCCAAGAATTAGATCGTAGAACAGGATTTGAAACAATACAATCCAATCTACAAGAGATAAACTATGGAAATTCCGATATATCTGGGGAATTTGGCGAATTCTGGAACGAATCCTCATTAAAAATTTCTCCAATCGAGCAAGTCCAACTGCTGCAAGCCTTTTATAACAATCAATTGGGATATAAGGAAACGCATATCCAAACTGTGAAGGAAGCACTACTCTTAGAAAAGAATGAAGAAGCTCGCCTATCAGGAAAAACAGGTACAGGAGCAGTGAATGGAAAAAGCATCAATGGTTGGTTTATCGGGTATGTAGAGACGAAGAACAATACTTATTTCTTTGCTACCAATATACAAAATGAAGATGATTCATCTGGAAGCAAGGCGGGAGAAATTACTTTATCAATTTTAAAAGATTTAGGAATCTATAAAGAAAATGGAGGGGAGAAATATGGAGAAAAACATTCCTAGTATATCAGAATCAGAATGGGAAATCATGAATGTGCTTTGGGATAAAGCCCCTCAAACAGCGAATGACATCATATTTTCCTTACAGGAGAGTACCGATTGGAAGCCGAAAACCATACGCACTCTTCTCGATCGATTGGTTCAAAAAGATGTAGTAGATGTCAATAAAAATCTAAGAGTTTACACCTTTTACCCGCTCTATACACAGGAAGAGTGCCAGCGTGCCGAGACCGAATCATTTATCAACCGTATCTATGGAGGTACCCTGAAATCCATGCTTGTCCAATTCATTCAGGAAGATACCCTAACTGATGATGATATAAATGAACTACGCTTTATTTTAAATAAGAAACCTAAAAAGTAATATTTAAAAAGTCGATTTGGAATGTTTCCAAATCGTTTTTTTTCGGTCGAAATCGAAATAGCGGAGACATATTTGTCATGTAATTATCGCTTTCTTGCTCAGATTAAAAAAGAATTGCTTTCTTCTCTGTAAATACTACGCCCGTTAGTCATAAACTAAAAAACAATTGTAGATCTATACACGAAAGGAGCCAATAACTATGAAGGATGTATTTATTCAACTAACGCACCTATTCAGTTAAGAATTTTCTATTTCGAATTTATGTAATAAACCAGATTATCAGTCCATTCACCAAATTAATATCTGTCCTTGTCCATATTGTGGAACACCTTCAGAACGATACTGAACGCAAAAAAGCGTATTATATACGCTTTCTTTGGCTCTGGTTCCCCTTATTTAGGCTTTTCAGCAATTGCATAAAGAAATTTTATAGTCTTTTTCAATTATATTAGTAAGTTTTTTTAATTCCTTGCTGTACTCCAATGCTTGATATCTTTCTTCATTCTTTTTTTCATCACAACATTGTATACACATCGAAATTTTAAGTAAATCAATGTTAAACTGGTTGTATTTACCGAATTTTTTGTCAATATTAGATGATTAATTACCAGATCAGGGTTCATTTAAAACAAATCCTATCCGGTGTATTTAGACAATATGCTCGATTTAGGTATTATTCTTCCAAGTTCCTTGACTCCAAATACCGCTCCAACTTCCTTTTAACCCGTTGAAGTGCATTATCGACCGTCTTTATTTGAACATTAAGTTTCTTTGATATTTCATAATAAGTTTGTCCTTCCAGGTATAAGTCCACAACTCTACTTTCCAACTCACTAAGGACTTCCGCTAAATTTAGTTCAATATCAGAAATTTCTTCTGATTTTATTAGGATTGTGACAGGGTCGATTTGTCTCTGTTCAGGGATTATTTCAATTAGGGATTGTTCCGACTCTCCTTGATAGATAGGCCTATACAATGAAACATAATTATTTAACGGAGAATGCTTTTGGCAAATAGCGGCTTTAACAGCCGTTATGATTTGTCTGGTAATGCACAGCTCCGCAAATGACCTAAAAGACGATTTTTTGCAGTCCTTATAGTCGCGAATGGCCTTAAATAGTCCAATCATACCCTCTTGAAAGACGTCTTCCTTATCTCCACCCGTTAAAAAATAATTCATAGCTTTGGATTGGACAACACATCTGTATTTTTTGATTAAATAGTTCAGTGCATCTTCATCCCCATTTTGTATTTTTCCAACCAACATTACATCTTCCATATGAGTATAGTTTTCCACTCGGTTCTTCTCGATGATTACACTCATTTAATTTCCCCCACTCACTAAGTTGAGCACCGACATAAAAGTTGCATTATCACTTCAATGTATTAAAGACCATACAATATAATAATATCTCAGAAATGACGATAAAGATATTCGCAAATATCGACATTTTCCTACAAAAAAACCTATAGTTATTCCTATTAAAAAGTACTGCTCTAAAACTAATTCCACGTAACGTATAATCAATTGATTGCATTTACACCTATAAAAGGATGATCAGAGGTAAGAAAAGGAGATAATGAACAATTAGAGTATAATAGTAGGGAGTTTAGCAGTTATTGCAATTAGATTTACATTGGGAAAAAGGCATTTTTCTTAGCAGAATTTTTTTAGATTCATAAGAAAGCTTGATGCGATCAAAAAAAAAATCCAGATCTATGATGATCTGGATTTTTTAATTCCGATTGGTTTTTTTTCGATTACGCTTTATAATGACTATCCATTCCTTTACCTTACTTATGTTGAATAATTAATGCTTACTTTTGGAAGATTCATCTTAATTTATTTTCATTATTTTTATCTGGAAACAATAGAGAGAAAACAATTCCAAAGATTGTTTTTTTAGAGGTGTACCTATCCAGATTATTCTACTAATTAATCCAGACACTATTGTAGCCACAACACCTAATTGAAGATCGCTCGCGATGCAAGGCAATTTATTAACATCTTACATTTTTGCGTTTGAATCCAAGCTGCCCTTTATCTACTGCCTTTTGAATACTTTCGGAAGCTAGTGGGAAACTGCTTTTTTTCTTGTCCCGTTTGAACTCTACTGGGCCTACTGCCTTTGCGGTCTCGACCGCCTTATCATGTAGCGGCAAATATGAAATCCCCACTGTGTATATAAAATTATTCATAGCGTATTTAGTTCGTTCTGGAGAATCGTGAATCATATTTCCCACATTTTCAAGCATATTAACAATCTTGCTTTCGGAAAATTCACTGTCCGGGCGATTGCCCAATAGCCAGCAGTAGCAACTCCATCCCGCTGACATTCTCAGCTCTTCACCGCTTGCGATCCATTTATCGGCAACGTCTTGTGCAATATTTGTTTCAGCTAAAGTTACTGCAACCACATAATCGGACAGCATATAAAAATACGCCGCATCCATCCAACGCTCAAAATCCGCCTCTTCCATTGCTTTTGGGTCTGCAATTATGCCTGCAAAGTACATTGCGTCGTAGTTTCCTGTGGCGTAAAGCTGATCAGCCAAAAGTTGATTGTTTTTTATTTTCTTGGCGATTGGCTTCATAGCGCCTGTAGCCACGCCAAAAAGCGGCTCGTGCGCACCATTGGATTCGTAAATTTTCTTGGTTCGTTCCTTGCCGAGAGCTTCAAGCTCCTGCATAACAATTTGTAAATTCATCGTTTAACACTTCCTTATTTTTGGAGGTTTTTCCCTCTTAAGATTTAAGCCCATCAAATCCATCCCCATTATCCTACTCGAAGGACAAATGCAAATGGGATAGTTATTTGATTATCGACGATAATTTTTGCTCGACCCATTTACTGATACTAATCCCTTCTTGTTCAGCTAAATCAGAAATCGTTTCTAACAAATTATTAGGTAATTCAAAACTAGTTTTTCTATTTGGACTACGTAATATCAAAGTATCATCTTCATGGTGCATTTCTCCATTGGTTAAATACGGTAAGATATCAGCAATACTAATCATCTCTGGCATTAACGGTCTTTCCCCTGCCCGAATGAAGAGTAAAACTGAACTATCTTGCTCTCTCATTCTTACGTTTTCAACACCCCAGTTTTTATATAAATAGTCAATGAAGGGATAAAATACAACTTCGTTTTTTGGTACCTGAAGCTCAACATAGCCCTTATAATCCAAAGTAGGTTGGTGGATCGAGTATGATGGCTTTAATGCATAATTTTTAACTCCTTCTTCATACGTCAACCACATTTGGATATTGGGTAGGTAGAAACCAAATACATTATCTTCATTACGAACCACACGTGCCTCTGGTATTTTAGTTGAATGAAATCTTTGATACAAAACAATGTCATTTTTTGAATCATAATATTCATATTTTTTTGGTCGCTGTGTTTCAGATGGTTTGAGTGATTTCTCTGCTTCATGATAGGCTGTTTCCGAAATTACATAAGTGATTCTTTCATCACCATAAGGGACGGCATTAGCTTTTATCGAACCATCCTGTATATACTTATAAACACTTTGTACAGATAATCCCAATTTCTTTGCAACATCATTTGGACTCATACCTGTAGGTAAAGATTGCTTTTCATACACTAATCGATCCACTTCCGCTTTTCCATAACGTGCCTCTTTATGTAATCGATGTGGATCCAGAATTTTAATGATTTTCTTCTGTTTTCCATAATGATAGACAGTTGCCTTGGATACTCCTAATAAATCAGCTACTTCTTTTTGTGTATACCATTCCACTTTATCCCCCTCCCATCCTTCTTGATTAACCGTTAATTTTATTGGAAAATCTCGTTGGTTCCCATTCGTCAATTCCTCATGATACAAGACTGCTACCGCCTGGCCAAATTTCACACGATATTGGAGACGTGGGTGTTCGATTACTTCCAAAATCACTCCTTCTTTTTTTTCAAATTGTTTATAGTAGTAAAAACTCTCTGCGTCTTCTTCTTCCGTACATGATTGAAGAACATAAACAGATTCCCCAATTTCATAGGATGTAGTTTGTGTGTGTTTTTCATGGTTTAGTTTATTCATTATTTGTCTAGTTACCTTTCATATCTTATCTTTAATTGTTATATGTCTATCTCATGATTAACTATTTATTTCATATATCTATCATAATATATAATATTGATTTAAATAAGTATAATTTTAGATTTATCTTATATTTACCATTATAAATTTATTATTTAAATCCTACATTATTATTATAATTTTCGAATCTAGTTATATAGTTAATTAGGGCTTACCTAAATAAATATAGAATTTATTTAGGTTATACATAATTATTTAACTCTAGTAATTTGTTATAATGTAAGTAATGTTAATGAAAAGGTACGTACTACATATATAGTTTATCTTATTAATAGGTGCATTATAAAAGTGAGGTTACAGGGATGCATGAACTGGTAGAGAAAACGAAAGAGCTTCAGAATAGTGCTTGGAAAAAAAGTTTGTCAGAAATTTCTATCCACACTTTACAAGAACGATTAGATACGACAGAAATAAATGGAGAACATCCTTTTTCGGATTTTAGCGATATAGAGATGCTACAGTGGTTTCTACAACGACGAGAGCATTTAAAACGGCAACACGAAAAATCCACCCGCACCGTCCAAGCCTATGAGCGGGAACTCATTCAATTTATTGAACAATTGCTCACTTATTCGGTAGAAATCAATGTAGACTTTGAAAAAGTTGCGGACGGTTCCCTCTTTAAATCTCTATCTACCCGGCACATTCGAAGATATCAAGAATGGTTATCAGAAAAAAGCCCCTATGTTTTAAAAAAAGGAGCTTATTCTGTTGCCACATTATCCAGAAAGACAACCATCATTAAGAATTTTTTGACATTCCTGTTCGAATCAGGCTATATCACGGAGCCAATTCATGAAGGTTTCTTTAAGATCAATATTCGTAAAGATGATCGGCCGAACCGTGATTTGGGACCGAAGGAAGTCATTCAGCTACTTGATTATTTCAGGGAAATCAACCACCCCATCGTTTTTTCGATCATTCATATCCTTACGATGACAGGCATGCGCAATGAAGAGTTTACAAGACTCCGAGTCAAGGATCTTCAATATGATTCCATTACCAGCACGTATTATTTAGAGGTCCTAGGTAAAGGAAATAAAAGAAGGCAAATACCATTGAAGAAAAAAGGAATGAATAGTATTCGAATGTTCCGTTCAGCTAGAGGAATCGACGATATAGAAGCAGCGGAAGGAGACGACCCGCTCTTTACGACCAATACAGGCCGTGCTTACTCTCCCTCTTATTTATCTCAATATCTAACAAAAGCCATTAAGGAGAGTGGCTTGCCTTTTTTGAAGTTTCGTTCCTCTTCCATTGGTCCTCATACTTTCAGACATGCTTTTGCCATCATTTCTCACTTAAATGGAGTGGATGTCTATCAGATTATGAAGAGTCTGGGCCATGAGCAGCTCTCCACTACAGAGATTTATTTGGAGAAGGTTTTTGAAAAGGAACGACATGCGATTCATTTGTGGAAATCAGATGTGTTTGGGGAGTATATATAATAGAAGAAAGTCGTCATAATTAGAGAAGTTTTTGCTGAATTTTGGACTCAAATCAATGGTCTGCCCTAAAAACAAGCTGCAGATACCATGAAGAAAGTCTCTCTTGAACTTGGTGGCCACGCACCATATATTGTGACTCAAAATGCAGATATTGAAAAGGCTGCTAAAGGATTAATTGGCTCAAAATTCCGTAATGCCGGCCTGACCTGTGTTTGTGCTAATCGCGTTTTTGTTCACGAATCGATTGAAAAAGAGTTCACAGAAGTCTTTAAGAATGAAGTAAGTAAATTGAAAATCGGTAACGGATTGGAAGAAGGTGTCGAGATCGGTCCTCTTATTGACGCTGACGCAGTAGACAAAGTAAAAGCTCAGCTTGAGGATGCTAAGAGCAAAGGAGCTGTCCTAGAATTAGGTGGCGAGGAATTAGCAAATTCTATTGGGCATTTCATTACACCAGCTGTGCTAACAAATGTAACAGATGATATGGAGTGCATGTTCGAAGAGACTTTTGGACCTCTTGCTCCAATTACAACTTATAGTACAACTGAAGAAGTTATTGAGCGTGCTAACAATACTCCATTCGGCCTTGCTGCATACATTTTCTCTGAAAATATTTCAGAGGCTGTTGAAATTTCTGAAGGTCTTGAATATGGAATCATAGGATTAAATGATGGACTTCCTTCTGTTGCACAAGCACCGTTTGGCGGCTTTAAAGAAAGTGGCCTTGGTCGCGAAGGTGGACATTGGGGATTGGATGAATTCCTAGAGCTTAAATATATTTCACTTGGTCTTTGATATGTTTTTTAAAGCGCATTCCGATTTGGGGTGCGCTTTTTGAAGTAATAGCATATTGACTTTATTTCAAACCCAAAACTTATATTCTACCGAGGTTTATGGTACATTATCCAAATATGGGCTATACAATCGCTCCATCTGAAAAACAAACTGCGTAACCAGATAAAATAACGACATAGTACATTTTCGTCCTTCAAAAATTAGAATATGGAGGGCTTATTTGTTTTCAAAAAAAAAAGAGCTGCTAATCAGCTCCTGGTATTGAAGTAAAGTATCGTTACTTTAAGTACAATTTATCATGATCTTCTAATTCCTTTTTATGATTAGACTAATCCAGTTAAGCTGTAGACTAGAATAATTACAAATGCTGCTAGTGTCTTAAAAATTGTAATCACAAAGATATCTCCATATGATTGTTTGTGTGTTAAGCCTGTAACCGCAAGTAAGGTTATAACAGCGCCGTTATGAGGTAACGAATCCATCCCGCCTGATGCCATTGCTATGACACGGTGCATTACTTCGGGAGGAATATTATATTGATTAATAGCTTGTATATACTTATCTCCCATTGCACTAAGCGCAATTCCCATTCCACCAGACGAAGAACCAGTAATACCAGATAACACGTTTGTTGTAACGGCCCCATTTACAAGTGGATTCGTAAAAGTGTGTGAAATACCATCACGTACAGTTGCGAATCCTGGTAATGAAGCGATGACCCCACCAAATCCATATTCAGAAGCAGTATTCATAGCTGCTAGTAACGCTCCACCAATACTGGCATTAATGCCCTGTTGGAACCCTGTTATAACACGTCCCCAATCGTAAGCAACTGTTGCAATAATACCTAATACTAGAGCTAGTTCAACAGACCAAATACCTGTAACTGTCGCAAGATCTACTTTCCCAAACAAATCTAATCCTATCTTTGAAAAGTCAAATCCCTCTGGATACCATTTCGGAATAGAAATAGTAAAAATTTTATTCGCCACACCCACTAATACTAGCGGTATAAATGCAAATATTTGTCGTCCTAGACTTGTATTAACAGCTAAAGGAACCGTTAATGGATTGACTGTTTCTGCAGCAACTGCCGTTTCTCCTCCATCTCCATTAAATCCTAAATAACCTTCACCCGCTTCTTGAGCTTTTTTACGACGTCTTTCCAAGTAAAGCATACCCATAGATAAAACGAAAATTGATCCAATAATTCCCAATACCGGTGCTGCATATATATCTGTCTTAAAATAAGAAGTAGGAATTACATTTTGGATTTGCGGTGTTCCCGGCAGCGCATCCATTGTAAACGATAATGCTCCTAAAGCAATCGTCCCTGGAATAAGCCGTTTAGGAATATTGGCTTCTCGGAAAAGATTAGCAGCAAATGGATATACTGCAAATGCAACCACGAACAAACTCACTCCACTGTAAGTTAATATGGCACACATTAGGACAACTGCTAAAATTGCTCTTTTTTTGCCGACTAGTTTCACAATCGTCTTGGCGATAGACTCAGCAATCCCCGACATTTCGACTAACTTTCCAAAAACAGCTCCTAACAAAAAGACAGGAAAGTAGTTTTTAATAAATCCAACCATCTTCTCCATAAAAATATTAGAGAAGAACGGCAAAACATAGCTGGGCTCTGTTAGAATGACAGCAAGTAACGCACAAAGTGGTGCAAAAAGAATGACAGAAAAACCACGGTAAGCAATAAACATTAATAGCCCTAAAGCAAGTATTATGATGAATAAATCCATTATTTCCCCCCTATATCGCTTAAAACCTAGATGCGTTTTCCTTCTTTTTCCTTAGGATATTCAAACCACAAAATTGAATCGTGAACGCTTCGTTAGTTGTAAATTGAATCACTCAGAAATTCTTTTTACTTGTTTGGTTTATTTTGTAAGCGTTTTCTGTATTTTGTAAAATTTTAAATTGTCTTGCGTGTGCTTTCCCCCAATAGCTGCACTTTCAGCAAAATCAAATTCAAAAATGAGCGCGCATTTTTTAAAAGAGAGAGAGGATGCCATAAAAAGCTTATGTATCCTCTTTCACTAGTTAATTTATCTATCCTTTTTTACTTGTTATTAACCGGTACTTTACCATAACGACGTACACGAAGAAGGGCTTGTTCAGCATGTCCAGCAAAATTCTCTAATTGGCAAAGGCGCGCAGCATATTCCCCAATCATGGCACTGGCTTCTTCCGCTACTTTTTGATAGGTAACAGTCTTCAAGAATTTACCGACCCATAAACCACCGGTATATCGTGCAGAACCTTTTGTTGGCAATGTATGGTTTGTGCCAATAACTTTATCCCCGTATGCAACGTTTGTTTCAGGTCCCAGGAATAGGCAGCCGTAATTAGTCATATTTTCAAGGAAGTAGTCCGGATTTTCCGTAAGAATTTCAACATGTTCAAATGCTAGTCGGTTTGCTTCAAGTACTGCTTCATCTATGGTATCAACCAGGATGATAACGCCATAATCCTCCCAAGAAACACGGGCCACGTCTGCTGTCTTAAGAACTCCCAATTGTCGCTCAATTTCAACAACAGTTTCTTCTGCTAGTTTACGAGAAGTAGTAATCAATGCCCCAGGCGAAGTCGGACCGTGCTCCCCTTGCCCTAGAATATCCGTAGCAATCATTTCTGCATCAGCCGTTTCATCAGCTACGACTAGTGTTTCTGTAGGACCGGCGAAAAGATCGATTCCCACGCGTCCGTATAGTTGTCGTTTTGCTTCAGCAACGAATGCATTGCCTGGTCCGACGATCATATCAACGGATTTTATAGTATCAGTTCCGACAGCCATTGCAGCCATTGCTTGAATGCCACCGAGTATATAAATCTCATCGGCTCCCGCCATATGCATTGCAGCTACAGTTGCTGCAGGGATTTCCCCACCTATAGGAGGTGTGCATGCAATTACTCGTTTGACTCCTGCTACTTTAGCCGTTAATACACTCATATGGGCCGATGCTACCATTGGATAACGCCCACCAGGAATATAGCAGCCAACACTATTGACCGGAATATTTTTATGACCAAGGATTACACCAGGAAGTGTTTCTACCTCGATATCAATCATGGACTTCCTTTGCTCTTCTGCAAATCGCTTCACATTACTTTGCGCAAACTTTATGTCTTCAATGGTCTGATCAGGAACCTGGCTAATGATTTCTCCAATTTGCTCATCAGTTAATCGGAAGCTTTCCGGTGACCACTTGTCGAATTTTTCAGATAATTCTCTAACTGCCGCGTCGCCTTCTTGCTCAATTTTTAGTATCGTTTGACGTACCGTATCTGATACTTGTGCGTCATTTTGTGCAATTTCTTCCTGTGCTTTACCTTGCTTTAAATAAGTTGCCATATAAATCCTCCTTGTTTTTGAAAAACCTATGATTAAAACCATCAAAATGCATACGTATGCATTTTTCAGTTAACTATTACCCCACCCAAAATGAATACGTATGCATTTGAATGGGGGAAATTAAGAATTGATGAAATCTTCTAAACATAGAATAAATAAATCGCTTTCATCTGTCAAGTTTTTTTAAAAGTTTAAGATTTTGTTGTCTTTCTTTCGATCAATCTCCCTGATACTAGAGTTGGTTTGGAATTGGAACCCTTTTGGTTCATTTCGATTAATAGAGTATTGATGGTTAATTCAATCATTTCATCGACAGGCTGTTCCCATGTAGTGAGCGAATAAGACGGCCATGAAGCCATTTGAATGTTATCAAATCCAACAATGGCAATATCCTCAGGAATGGATAAATTTAACGTTTTCGCTGCATCTATTGCGCCTAAAGCGGTTATATCATTTGCTCCGAAAATGACCTCAGGCCGATCTTCTCGTGTCAATAACTTTAATGCGGCTTCATAGGCCCCATCATACGTATAGTCCCCTTCTTCAATGACCGGATCAATCCCTTTTGACTTTAAAAACTCACAAAATCCTCTTTGCCGATCTTGACTGGTCGATGTATTCTTCCGACCCGTAATGAAGGCTAATTTGCTGTACCCTTGTTCAAGCAGGTATTCACCAATCCGCTTACTAGCCGTATAATTATCACAGCTTACGGAGTGACACGGAATGTCTTTACTGTATCGGTTAAATAAAATAACAGGTATGTTGTTTTCATGGAGATGGGAAACCACATTGGAGGACAAAAAGGCATCCGTTACAATAACACCTTCTACATTGTATTCAAGAAATTGGGCAATCTCCTCTTGTTGAATCTCATCATTTTCGGTATAAACAAACAATACATGATATCCCTTTTCGCGAAGCCCCTTAGAAAATTTCCCTAAAACTTCATGGTAAAACGGATTTTGGATATCTTTCATGGCCAGTCCAATCATGTTTGATTTGTTCATAATCAATCCCCTGGCAAAAGCATTCGGCCGATAACCTAAAGTTGATGCGGCTTCCTTCACTTTTCTCTTGGTCTTTTCAGACACATTCGATCCTGGAGTAAACACACGCGAAACCGTCGACTGGGAAACATTGGCTAATTTCGCAACCTCCATCGCATTGACCGATTTTTTCTTCAAGAATCTTCCCTCCAAATATACACGGATTATGAGTTTTATCATCATTCTTTTATTATATAATTTTACCACTAACAGCGCCAACTACCACAAATTATTATAAGTATACATAGTCATGAGATTTAAAGGGGGAACAAGTCATCCAGACGACTTGTTCTCCCTTTTTCGAATAATTATTTATTGTATTCCAATGCCCAGCATGAATTTGCTACATATCTCCATCTTTATATTTTCCAATGTTATACAAACTTCGGTAAAGAAGACCAAATAGCTTAAATCCTCCATGAATCTCGAACCCTTTTATAAAGCCTTTATGTTCTCTTGGATGATTCTTGCGATAGCTTTAAAATCATATTTATGATTGACGACATCTACAACAAAATCCTGTTCTTCTTCTATTCCCATTAGCCATTGATAATGATTGATCTTCAGAAACATAATAAGGGAAGCGAGTGCTGTCCTCTTGTTTGCGTTGTGGAACGCATGATTTTTAGAAATAGATTCGAATAAGGCTGCAGCCTTTTCATGAATAGATGGGTAAGCATCATTCTCGAAAACAGTTTGTCTGGGTCTGTTCACTGCAGAATCAAGGAGACCGGGATCTTTCACCCCGATTTGTTCAGTAGGAGAATAAACCTTTATTTGAATGGCATTGATAGCAATAATTTGATTAGTGGAAAGATAGATAATATCCAACGTCATATTATCTATCCACCAAACCCTTGAATGCTTCGTCATGTTCTTTAATAACATCTGATAACATTTCCATAAATTCCGCATCTACACCTTTAGGTAATTTCACATTTTTATTTTTCCTTAAAATGATTTCTTCACCCTTGAACTCAACCTCTAATTCGTCTCCAAAAGCTAAATTTGCCGTTTTCAACATTTCAACTGGAAACGTAATACCCAAGCTATTTCCGACTTTAGTTAATTTCCTAATGGCCATTATTCATTCCTCCTTCAAAAGAAAGTTATAATTGTTATTACTATTATAACATTAGTCTTTATGGTTTATACTACTTTTATCTGGAATCTGTTTTTTTTGATTACATAAAAAAACTTGCAGATTTAGACCCTAAATGGGACCTTATTCTACAAGCTGAACAACCTCCATTATCCCAGCAATTCTAATATAAAATGGTACAGCCAATATTATATTATCTTATGAGCAAGTAATGATCATGTTACCTTAGGTTGGACCAGCTGCCCAAGCTACAGTTTATCATCTGAAATTTGTTCTCACCTCAATAGGCTTTTTCACAATACCCCAAAAGCAAAGAGCCGCACATCCGGCAATAATTCCACCCGAAATAAATGCTAACGTGTAAGAACCGGTAGTGTCCACAATCATACCTGCTACAATCGGAGAGAATGCACCGCCAAAGTATCCACCAAAACTCATAATTGCACTAGTAGATGCCACGACAGAAGTAGGTGAAACGTCCGCAGCAAGCGCCCAAGATCCTCCTGACAGATAGCGAGAGTCATTAAGGCAACGGTGAAAATGATACTATGAACAAACGGAAGAATCACGACAACAACAGCTGTCAATATAGCACTTGTTGAAATTAAGATACGTTTTGAATTCATTGGAGAGGCCATACCACGGTCCACCATTTTCTTCGTTAAATATCCACCAAATATGTTGCCCAAAACACCACCTAAATACGGAATACTTGCGTAGACACCTAGCTCCGTTAAAGATATATGATAGGTTTCAATTAAATAGAGTGGTAAGAAGACCAGGAAAATATTCCAAATCCAAATTGTACAAAAGTAACCTAATATCAACCCCCACACCGTTCGATATGTAAAGAGGGTTCCCCATTTAATTTTCTCTTTTTCTTTTTCATTTTCTTCTTCATGATCAGATGAAATGTAATTCCGTTCTTCCTCAGTAAGTTTGCGGCTCTTCTCAGGACTACGATAAAAGATGAGAAAAATTATCAGAAGAAATAGCTGAAAAATTTTCGGAGATGGATAGCATAGTGTAAAGTAGGATAAAAGCTTAGATTATAAGTTTGAAAAAGAATTAGGAATTGAGGATATATATGGAAAAATTAAAAAATAATCAAAATAAAATAACTGCTGTCTTGTTGGCCGTATATTTATTTGCATTAACATGGATTATAGTCTTTAAAATGCAATTTTCATTTCAAGGCTTGCCGGATTTTAGGGAAATCAACTTAATCCCTTTTGCTGGTTCAGCTAATGTTAATAATCAAATAGATTTTAATGAAATAATCTATAATGTACTTGCATTTATCCCATTTGGAATTTATATCAGTATGCTAAAACCAAATTGGTCTTTCTTGAAAAAGATTGCAGTAATAGCAGGAGTTAGTTTGTTATTTGAAGTATTGCAATTCATCTTTGCTATAGGTGCTAGCGATATAACTGACTTTATGGGAAATGCATTAGGTGGAATTATTGGAGTTGGAGTTTATATTGTATTTTGTAAGCTGTTTAGTACAAAAGCAAATAAAATCCTTAATGTTTTAACTTCAATCGGGGTGATATTCCTTGTTGCATTAGTGCTGTTATTAATTAGTGGTGTTATTAGGTTTAAATTTTAGTAATTGGAGAATTGCTGTTCATGAAAATTAACAGAGGGTATACCATCAATGACTTTGATACAGCAGGTTCTTTATTTATAAAACAAGAATGACAAATATCACATGCGACCTATTTTGAGGGTGGCTTTTTTTATATCCAGTAAACAAAGTAATATATATCCCATGCATTTCCAGTTAACATAATCACTTAATTTAGGAAGATGCCCAAAACGCCAAACCCATACAGTTAAAGGGTTTGGCGTCTGTTCTTTTTTTATCATTTATGCTGATTTTATACAACTTTTTTACATCAACGTTTTTGGCTTCTGAAGAAGCCTGGTTACTGCATAAAAATGTGGAGTTTTAACGATAAACATCAGTTTTTAGCCCGGTCTTATAAAATTCAAAATAGTTTCCTGACGATGGGGGACTTTACTTTTTTGTTTCTTGGTAATGTATTCATAAGTGGACGAGCATGTGAGGGCACATACAAACCAAAATCAAAAATAGGAATATTAGAGCAAAAAGTCAAAAACCGATCTCCTGGGGAAAGAGATCGGTTTTCGACTGTAAAACAAAAATGAATGTGTGTGAGGTCTACATAAATGCACGGCAGCTTTCCTTATTGAAGAGTACGGCGAGATAAATACCTTCCACTATTTCTACAGATGGATGTGTAGTTCTACCCCAAATTAAATGGTTACGTTGGTATAACAATAGCTTGAATTGATCGATTTCTAGCCCTGAAAAGTGCAGATTCAGGTATTCCGCCTAAAGCGAAAATGCTAATTTCAATCGAATAAGTGAAAATTCCATTTCCTGGAACATCAATGATATTGATATTCATAGGCTTAGTTAGCTCATTATTATCTAGTGCTAAGCCAGTTAATCTATCTTGATTTTGGAACGTGTATATAGGATTCCCATTTCGTCGAATTATTAATTCCCATCCCAACTGATAGCTAGTATTAGGGATTACATAGCTAAATGTATAATTCCCCAAAATTAAAACTTGTGATAGTCCAGTAACAGTTACAGGAGTAGTTGAAAGGGGGAACTTTGTGCCAGCTGTTAGTGCTGTGGTTAACAAAGAAGGATCTTGGTTAAAACCTATGGTTGCAATTCCTAATGGGCCCTGTGGTCCTTGATCCCCTTGTGATCCTTGAACACCTTGTGGTCCTCGGAATCCTTGCGGTCCTTGATCGCCTTGGGGTCCTTGGAACCCTTGCGGTCCTTGATCGCCTTGAGTTCCTTGGAACCCTTGCGGTCCTTGATCGCCTTGTGGCCCTTGGAGCCCTTGCGGTCCTTGAACCCCTTGAGCTCCTTGATCACCTTGTGGTCCTTGAAACCCTTGTGGACCTTGAGCACCTTGTGATCCTTGAACCCCTTGCGGTCCTTGATCGCCTTGCGCTCCTTGAACCCCTTGTGGTCCTTGATCGCCTTGTAGACCTTGAACCCCTTGTGGACCTTGAGCACCTTGTGATCCTTGAACCCCTTGTGCTCCTTGATCGCCTTGTGGTCCTTGAACCCCTTGTGGCCCTTGATCGCCTTGTGGGCCTTGATCGCCTTGAGGGCCTTGATCGCCTTGTGGTCCTTGTTCGCCTTGAGGGCCTTGGTCACCTTGTGGTCCTTGTTCGCCTTGTGGCCCTTGAGTACCTTGTGGCCCTTGAACGCCTTGCGGTCCTTGATTACCATTAGCTGGTACAATTACATTCACTTTAACGTTTTGCTCCACCTTTTGTTCCTGTTTAGATGAACATTTACATTTACTATGTCCGCAATCCTTACATTTTTTTTTATCGCATTTACATTTACCATGACCACAATCAGAACATTTTTTATCCTTTTTATCCTTACTCATTTTTTCACCTCTTTTCCAAGGCATTACTATCCTGTGTACTGGCATTAAATTGGATTGGACAAGTATTTATAAATCCAAGCTATTTGCAGTTAACCATTAATCTTAGATGAAGTAACAAATCCGTTTGTATACTTTTACGAATGGGAGTAACAATGCAGTACCCCCATTTCGCAAATTTTATGGCTAAGAGATGTCAACCTAAAAAGTCGAACTCCTCTACGTTAAGGGCTCGACTTTACTCTTCTAGATTTCCCTGCTTGTACAACATAATTGGTTTTGTGAGGAATTCATCATGTGTTTTTTTGACCTATGCCATACTTGCCCCACTTAAATCCTTTGAAACACCCATTTTTTCATCCTATCGGGTAGGTTTCCTATATCGCATTGAAATCGATATTTTTCTGCCAGTCTTCATATGATTCAGGATCGATTTTCTTTGCTTGTTCCAGGAATTTATCCAATAACCCCAATTTCTTTAGATCACGAAACATCTTCGGATTATATGGATCATTCATTGTGAGACCATCTGAATGATCGATTGCTTTCAGCACATTCCCCTCTGTTACAACAAAATGTCCGATTGAGGTCTTGATCCTAATAAATCCAACTCTCTTTAGTTCCTTTCGAATCATTATGATTTGTTCTGTAAACGATTCGGGAATATCTTGAATTTCTTTCAAATAATCTTTTAAATTTGGACCTTTTAAATACTCCATAATTACATAGTTTGGTCCAACTTCATATAACCTCGGAACAATATGAGCTTCCTTCGCTGCTTCAAGTGCTTTCCCCTCTTTAGTTGCTGCATTTGGATTGACATAAATCTTTACGCAACGATCCTTATCTAACTGGAAAACAGCACCTTGAGTTCCTTCCCCAATTAGTTTTAATGTGGTTGGATTATGAATAATAAGCTCTTTTGCACCGTTCTTTTCTATTCTTTCAACCTTAATTAATTTAAAATCATTCATCTAATCTACCACCTCTTTTCTTCTTTTTGATAACCCTAATATCTATAATATGAAATCATCGATTTGTTGCTTTAGGTTAATCACACACTTTTTCACAAAATTAAGTCATACCCTCTTTTACAGGGTTCTTAATGATGAAAAATGTACTTAAGGAAAGCCTTTTCCCAGCATTTCTTCAGTGTCTTATGCTCATACACTACAATTAAGAACTTTACAAAAAACATACAAATATATGTACTTGTCCGTTTCAAATCCTTTCCAATTTGCATTTACTATAAAAGAGGAATAACCAGAAAGGAACTGATCAGAAAGGAGACTTTACATGGGTTACATTGAAGATTTACGTGCGCTCGTTGGGCCAAGAGCTTTGATACTTACAGGGGTCACCGTTTTGGTTATCGATCAGAACAGCCGTTTTTTGATGGTACAATCCGATAAAATGTGGAAATTGCCAGGCGGCTTTATCGAATTAGGAGAATCTGCGGAAGAAGCATGCAGGCGTGAAATTTTGGAGGAAACAGGAATTAATATCGGTAACCTTCAATTAATTGGCGTTTTTTCAGGGAAGGAATATTTTACGAAGCTGCCTAATGGTGATCAATACTTTCCAGTCAACATTGCTTACGTGACCGAAGACATACTCAGCGGGGATTTAAAACCTGATGATATAGAAATACAAAAGGTTCAATTTTTTAAATGGTCCGCCTTTCCTAAAGATTTAACTGAACGAGACCGACAAATATTTCAAAGTTTTATCGAAAATTTGATTTTAGAGGGAAGGAAGGGATTGAAATAGTGAAGACAATCGCTTTTTACATTAGAGAACCTATTAAAATAAATCAAGGATTTATGTACAATCAGATCATTATGTTGGATCAATATCGGCCTATTGTAATAGGCCCTTACCCAAATAGCGACAATGTTCAATATCAGTTTGAACATTATTATAATTTGAACGAAATTCAAGACCTTGGAGCCTTCTTTAAGGAGCAAAATGTAGTTGTGATTCACGCTCATCAAGGGAAACATTCCATCGATATTTTACCAACAGCTATAGAGTATGATATTCCTTTGATTGTGCATTTTCGAGGACGTGATTCATCCACTCAAACATATAGAAGATTTCGCAAAAATGTCCTCCGATATCAAAATTTAGTAAAACATGGAGCTGGTTGTTTTGCAGTTTGCCATTTTCTCGCAGATGAATTAATGAAATTAGGATTTAAAGAAGATAAAATACATGTATTATATGGTGGTCTAGATTTAGATTTATACCCATTTTTCCAACGCTCCTTACCTAAGGAAGGAGAAATCCGAATCTTGTCTGTAGCCAGACTTGTCGAGAAAAAAGGATTCCTTACGCTTTTGAAGGCTTTTCAACGGATTCATCAGGAATTCCCAAGAACGACACTGCACATTATTGGGACAGGAGAAGATGAAGAGAAGATAAGAGTTTTCATTGATGAAAACCAATTAACCGAACACGTTTTTCTTAGAGGACCAATGGATTCCAACCAAATTTCTAAGGAATTAAGAAATTCCCATCTCTTTTGCCTTGCTAGTGAAACGGGCGAAGATGGCGATGTAGAAGGGATTCCAAATGCATTAAAAGAAGCCATGGCAAGCGGTTTACCAGTCATCTCCACCTTTCACGGAGGGATTCCAGAATTGATTGAGCATAAAAAATCAGGATTCCTTGTTCCTGAGAAAGATGATTTAAAATTGGCTCAAGGTATAAAATATTTCCTGAGTCATCCAAGAGTATGGAAAAGATATACTAGAAGTGCAAGACAGGTAATTGATGAAAATTTTGATTTGAATAAGCAAATCATCGAACAACAAAGGCTATACAGCTTAATAGAAAAAAATAACGGAGTTAATTGACATGGAAACCATGGGACAGTCCAAATATCCAGTTGAGCTCGTACAAACTTTAGTGGGTGGAACGGCTCATGTCATTCGTTTTAGCGATGGTAAAAAATATGTAGTGAAATGGAACGGTACTCAGAGTAAAAGAGCCAAAGAAGTAGTAAATGAGTATGTGGTCGGTAAATTAGCAATGTTTCTTTCCCTTCCTGTTGTCCCCTTTGAACTAGTTTTTATCCCAGAAGAATTCATAAAGAATACTCCAAAATTACATTCAAAAAAATACAAATTCAGTTCTGGATGCCAATATGCGTGTTTATTTATTGAAAACAGTATTGTACCAGATGAAGTAGTTAAAGCTTTTCCATCCAAGACGGAAGTGAAAAATCACGATATGCTTGCCGCAATGGTGGTATTCGATCTTTGGGTGAATAACATCGATCGGACTATGAGCAATTTACTTCTGGAACATCTTAGTGATGGCAGCTATTTTGTCCATTTGATTGATCATGGTATATGTTTTCCGGGTGGATATCAATGGTCTGTAAAAACGCTTACTCAGAAACTGAATTATGATATCCCTTACCAAGAAACTTACCGCTGGGCCTTCTCTATGCTTAATGAAGAAGATTTTACATTGTTTGTAGATAAAATTGTATCCCTTCCAAACGAATTAATCTATGAAGTTACCCAATCCATCCCTGAAGAGTGGGGAGTCTCAAACGAGGAAGGTGCAGCGCTGTACAATTTTCTTGTAGAACAGAAAAGTCATTTACCGAATCTTATAACCAATTTCATCAATCAATACAAGAGCAATATTGTTAATAATAAAGATAAAGAGAAAAAGGTAAAGAATAAAAAAGATAAGAAAAATAAAAAGAAATAGACTAGACAAATATTTCTAAAGGAGACAAAGTGATATGACAAAATACCCAGTTAAATATGTACAAACCTTAAGGGGCGGAACCGCACATGTCATTCTTTTCAGTGATGGCAAAGAATATGTAGTGAAGTGGTTCGATACTAAGAAAGGAAGAGAAAAAGAAGTAGTCAATGAGTACCTGATCGGCAAATTGGCAGAGCTCCTTTCACTTCCCGTTATCCCATTTGACCTTGTATTTATACCGGAAGAATTTATCAAGAAGACTCCTGAATTACAATCTTCTAAACTCAACTATAGTTCTGGATACCAGTATGGCTGTCTTTTTATTGAAAACAGTACAGTTTTCGAGAATGTTAGAGTAAATCCTCCCACTAAGACGGATGTTAAAAACCGAGATATGCTTGCCGGTATAACGGTATTCGACCAATGGGTGAATAATTCTGACCGAGGTACGATGAATGTCATTTTGGAAATTCTCAATGATGGAGGCTATTATGTCCATATGATTGATCATGGCAGAGTTTTTCCGGGTCGCTACCAATGGTCTGCTCAAACGCTAAGTGAAACACCGGTATATAACTACCACTGGCCTTTTTATAAATGGACTTTCTCTCTTCTGGATGATCACAAAGAGCTTACATCGTTTATAGAAAAAATAGTGAATTTGCCAAACGAATCGATCTATGAAGTGATCCAATCCATCCCTAAAGAGTGGAATGTGGGTACGAAGGATAGAGATGCTCTTTACCAGTTTCTTTTAGAACAGAAAAATAAATTGCCAGATATCGTGGATTGTATCATCCATCATCATAGCAATCCAAAATAACGCGGGTTTTTTCCCACAGAATAAAGTAACTCCCTTATTAGCTTTAAGGGAGTTACTTTTTTTGTCTATAAATCTTTCCATTCCATATAGGATTCCGGGTCCATTTCTTTTAACTGTTCCAAGAACAATGGTAATAGACCCAACTTGTTTAAACCTTTGAATATCAGCTCTGGCCGGTATCGAACCCTTGTATAGGAGCTATAATGATCTATTACTTTTAATTCCTCTTCCTTTGTTACAATAATGTGGCGCAAATCGGCATCCAATCTGGTAAACTTTAAACGCTTCATTTCACTTAGCACAAAAAGAATTTGCCTCATCATTTTTTCGGATAGGACCCCTCCAGACTCTAAATACTGGAATAAAGTTGGCCCCTCAATATATTCCATAATAATATAGTTTTGCCCCACCTCATAAAGCCGGGGAATTGTGGGAGAATTCTGTGCAATTTTTAATACATTCCCCTCTTTAACGGCATATTCTGGTTTTGCACAAATTTTCACGCATTTGTCTGAAGAAATTTTAAAAACGGCTCCTTGCGCCCCCTTACCAATCAGCGGAAACGACGTTGGATTTTTTATTACATCTACTTTTTTAATCCCTTCAGTAACACTAATAGATTTAAAGTCCTCCACTTTCGATCACTCCTTCACATTTCCTATCATGATATTACTTTTTATCCTTTTTTTTCTTTTTCTCTAAGTTTCTCCATTCCATATAGGATTCTGAATCTGCTTGTTTTACTTGTTCCAAAAATGATGAAAATAGACCCTTTTCATTCAAATCTTTGAACAGCTCTGTAGGTACGGAGTCAACTTTTATAAAAGAGTTCGCATGGTCTATTACTATAAGCTCTTCTTGAGTATTCACGAAGATGTGTCTTAATTTTGCGTCCAGCCGTGTAAACTTTAAACGTTTCATTTCTTTTAACAAGAATAGGATTTTCTTCGTCATATCTTCCGGTAAGAAATTTTTTGAATCAAGTAATTGGTCTAAAGAAGGACCGTCAATGTACTCCATTACAATATAATGGGATCCGACTTCAAAAAGCCTTGGAACTATGCGTGCTTCCTGTGCAGCTCTTAACGCTTGACTCTCATTTAGACAACGTTCTGGGTCTGGAAAAATCTTCACACAGCGATCAGGAGAAATTTTAAAAACAGCGCCTTGTTTTCCCTTCCCTATCATCGGATACGATGTTGGATTGTCAACAACGGTTACTGTTTTTTTACCACTTGAAACAATAATAGATTTAAAATCCTCCAATATCGATCAACTCCTTATTATATGATTGGGCTCCCTGATTGAGGTCCATAGCTTACTATATTTTATGTAAATGATTAGAGTTTGCTATAGTCAAGCGCCGTTTCCTTGTCCCATTGACACCATATAATGAATTTATAAGATCCTTTTCTCTTCAAAATATATTTGACCCGTGAATTTCTAAAATTTTAGTGAAAAGGAGGAGAACAGCATGAATGATTTCAGCTCTATTACTGTGACTCGCAGAGGAAAAGAAGAGGAGTTGGTTGTTAATAATCCGACTTCATACCCATTGATAGGCAAAGGGATACAGGGAGCCGTATTCAAGTTAACGGAAGATCGTTGTGTGAAAATATTCTTAAAACCGAAAAATGTTAAGAAGGAAAAAGAGGCGATGATCAAAGGTCAAGGTTTGCCATTTATGCCGAAGTTTTTTGAATCAGGCCCAAATTACATTATTATGGAATACATCGATGGTCCTTCATTACGTGATTATCTTAAGGAACAAGGGACGATATCCGAATCTATTACTCAACAGCTGGTTAATATGAAAAAGGAAATGAAACGTTTAGGATTTACTAATTTAGATCGCTGCGTCATTCGTCACATATTTGTTGATAATCGGCAGGTTCTCAAAGTCGTAGATCATGCGAATTCTTATGATCAGAAACCCATACCGGTTCGGCTTTTAGATTCCTTATCCGAACTAGGATTAATTGACCTCTTTTTGCGGCAAGTCAAAGTTTTGGACACTGAACTATATTCCGAATGGAATAACTTCCTGTCAAAGCCGCGCAAGTGAAGGCACGAGCTACTTTCAAGTTTGAGTTAATAATTAACCAAACCCTTGCAAGTAATTAAATCCATGGGGTTTTAACCCCAATCTTGCAAATTAAGTCCTAAATAATCCCACAGTAAGCAACAACCTTGTCCATAAATTTTTTATTTGGTATCCAGAAAGAGAAATTCATACATTCATTTTAAGAGAAAAATGTTCTTATTCAACTGCCAGGTTTTCAACCAGAATTGCATAAAGTTCTCTTTTTATATCCAGCTGTCAGGCTTCCTAAGAAGCCCAAAACGTTGATTAATCATTTGATAAAAATGGAAAACGCCCATCCTTTGATAGAAAAGTGATTGGCGTTTTTGCAAACTTCGTATAGTTGTAAACTGTAGATGGGACGTTACCTGTTATCCTTATTGAATTTGTTTAACAGTTAAAGAAGCATTTGAATATGCTGCATTATTATTAAGCTGTGTAGCTTGAATACTAATCAAATCTCCGGCATTTAAGGTGAATTGCACTGTAATACCTGTACGTAATATAGAAAAAGCACCTGGAGCAGACCCTATAAAGGCACTAAATTCAGGCCCAAAAAAGATATCATTATTAACCAGCGAAAATACAGCGCCGTTTCCAGGACCTAATAGTACCTCTAAACTTGCTGATATCTCATATACACCTGTATTATCTATAGTTATAGTATCAGTTGTTGGATCAGGAATCGTGTTTAGAGCAGGACCTGGTGAAGAAAAAATAATATTGTTACCTAAAGTAACCGGATGTAGGAATGCGTCTCCACGTAATGACCCGAAAGCTTGTAATCCAGTTGGTCCTTGGTCGCCTTGTGGCCCTGGAACCCCCTGAGGTCCTTGAACACCTTGTGGTCCTTGAACACCTTGTGGTCCTGCAGGTACGTTTACAATCACTTCAACGTTTTGGTCTACCTGTTGTTCTTGTTTAGATTCGCATTTGCATTTACTATGTCCGCAATCCTTACATTTTTTATGTTTGCATTTACATTTACTTTGTCCACAATCCTTACATTTTTTATCTTTACCCAAATTAATCCCCCCTCCCTTATAAACCCTGAGATATTATATGAATCTGGTATTATATTAGATTGGACAACCCCGAAAAACTCTTAAGCCAATTCTTCTTCAAGTCGAAAAAAAGGATGTGCTTTCTTATTTTTTGAAAAAAGATTGATTAAAACATTAAAATAGCTACATTTTTGGATGAAGTAAACCTAAAAGAGATTGTTTTAAATCCTGATGTATTGTAAAAATGCATGTCTTTCGGCTGTTGTGCAATATATTTATAGGCTGCATGTCCTTCATTTAAGAGTTCAATAGAATCGTATCCCCAAGATGTTGCTATACAATGTTAATCCAAATTTTATTAACTTTCTCAGGTGTTTAAATTTTTTTAGGTATTGCACAATGAGTCCATATTCACTAGTTAGTGTGATTCACGCTTTATCAAAAATCAGCCCACCCTATCTATGTTGTAAGTCCCACGTAGTCAATTTGTGAAACGGTGATATCAGTTTTTTCTTATGCTTTTATCAGAGTTATAGATGCCGACGTGTTGCTAAATGTTTATAAGGTTCTCCTTCTTTATTCACTTTCCGAAGCTCTTCTTGCTGTTTTTCAACCCAATTTAACAGCATATTAACTTCAAGAAAATCAGCGATTTTTTATATTATAGGCTCTATTCTTTGTGAAAAGTGTACTTTTACGTACGGAAGGTTCAATAGCTAAAACAGCCTAAAGTTTAATTGTGCATACAAATTATGAAATGCACCTTCAAACCTGACTATTTTTTAGCGACTTAGCTTTTTTTAAATACCATAATGGAGCGTTTCTCTTGTAATAGAAATCAAATTTGAAGAAAACCGACCAATACAGGTCGGCTTATTCTATACTATCTATAATAGTAGCCGTAACGTCGACGAATCCACCGGACATATAGAAACTCTCTCTTGATGTGTTAAGGAGATACTAAATTGGTTACATAACATAATATGCTCTAATTTTAAAAATGACAGCAATATTACAATTTATGAGTAGTTTTATATTGACTCCCTAACTTGATGAATCTACATTTTAATTGTGCGATTTCTTTTCCCCATAATCCTTCAACGTCCGATTTACCTTCTTTACCTCTCCCCGGTAAATTTCTGACTCTTTGATCCGCAATGTGATCTCTGCCTGTTTTTCCTCAGATGTCACCTCAATCACTTCTTCCCGTTGTTCAAGTGAGAATAGGTATTTAAATATCTTCTGTGTTTAAAATAGAGGTTTTTTATTTGGTTTTATCCAATCCGAAAAATTCTAGATTCATAAAATAAAGTATTGTTTGGTGAAAAGGAGGGTACAAAATTGGGTAAGGATAAAAAATGTAAAGATTGCGGACATAGCAAATGCAAGTGCAATCATAACAAATGTAAAGATTGCGGACATAGTCAATGCAAATGCGATCATAACAAATGTAAGGATTGTGGACATAGTCAATGCAAATGCGATCATAACAAATGTAAGGATTGTGGACATAGTCAATGCAAATGTGATTCTAAACAAGAACAAAAGGTCGAGCAAAACGTTAATGTGGAAGTAAACGTATCTGATAATGATAAAAAAGGACCACAAGGGCCTCAAGGTGTTCAAGGACCTCAAGGCGACCAAGGGCCGCAAGGCGATCAAGGGACGCAAGGATTCCAAGGGCCGCAAGGATTCCAAGGGCCGCAAGGATTCCAAGGGCCGCAAGGATTCCAAGGGCCGCAAGGCGATCAAGGGACGCAAGGATTCCAAGGACCTCAAGGCGATCAAGGGCCTCAAGGATTCCAAGGGCCGCAAGGTTTCCAAGGGCCGCAAGGCGATCAAGGGACGCAAGGATTCCAAGGACCGCAAGGTTTCCAAGGGCCGCAAGGATTCCAAGGGCCGCAAGGTTTCCAAGGGCCGCAAGGATTCCAAGGGCCGCAAGGATTCCAAGGGCCGCAAGGATTCCAAGGGCCGCAAGGATTCCAAGGGCCGCAAGGATTCCAAGGGCCGCAAGGATTCCAAGGACCTCAAGGCGATCAAGGGCCGCAAGGATTCCAAGGGACGCAAGGCGATCAAGGGACGCAAGGATTCCAAGGACCTCAAGGCGATCAAGGAACGCAAGGATTCCAAGGGCCGCAAGGCGATCAAGGGACGCAAGGATTCCAAGGACCTCAAGGCGATCAAGGGACGCAAGGCGATCAAGGACCGCAAGGATTCCAAGGGCCGCAAGGATTTCAAGGGCCACAAGGCGATCAAGGGACGCAAGGATTCCAAGGGCCTCAAGGCGATCAAGGGACGCAAGGATTTCAAGGGCCACAAGGTGATCAAGGGACGCAAGGATTCCAAGGGCCGCAAGGCGATCAAGGGACGCAAGGATTCCAAGGGCCTCAAGGATTCCAAGGGCCACAAGGTGCTACTGGTGCTCAAGGCGTTCAAGGACCTCAGGGACTTCAAGGATTCCAAGGGCCTCAAGGTGCTACTGGTGTTCAAGGCGTTCAAGGACCTCAGGGACCTCAGGGACTTCAAGGATTCCAAGGGCCTCAAGGAGACCAAGGACCACAAGGTGCTACTGGTGCTCAAGGCGTTCAAGGACCTCAGGGACTTCAAGGATTCCAAGGGCCGCAAGGCGATCAAGGGCCGCAAGGATTCCAAGGGCCTCAAGGATTCCAAGGGCCACAAGGTGCTACTGGTGCTCAAGGCGTTCAAGGACCTCAGGGACTTCAAGGATTCCAAGGGCCTCAAGGTGCCACTGGTGCTCAAGGATTCCAAGGGCCACAAGGTGCTACTGGTGCTCAAGGCGTTCAAGGACCTCAGGGACCTCAGGGACTTCAAGGATTCCAAGGGCCTCAAGGAGACCAAGGACCACAAGGTGCTACTGGTGCTCAAGGCGTTCAAGGACCTCAGGGACTTCAAGGATTCCAAGGGCCTCAAGGTGCCACTGGTGCTCAAGGATTCCAAGGACCACAAGGTGCTACTGGTGCTCAAGGATCTGGAGGATTAATTCCATTTTCAACGGGTATTATCCTCAGTGGTGCTGCAGTAGTCTCAGCTGCTCCTATTTTAATGGGTTTTGGTAATAACACGGTTGAAGTTATTGACGGTTCTGGAGAATCAACTAGTCCACCAGAAGCAGGTGGTTTTGCTTTCCCAATTCCGTTTGATGGAACCGTTCAAAATTTACAAATAAGTGCAGATTTATTGGTTGCTTCAGCGGTTTCTATAAATACTCTAGGTCTTCAATATGATTTTACAGTATTCCGAGCACCATCAGTACCTAATAATGGGATTGATCATCTTTCTTCACCTTACGTGACAACTCCACTGACTAGTTCGGTTAGATTCGGATCTCCGAATACTACTATTACTCCCGGTACTTTCCGTACAGCTACCAATATAAATCTAGGATCATTAACAGTCGCGGCGGGTGATCGTATTGGTATTCGTGTAAGGACGCTTGCATTGACGGATCCCTCAGCAGCTGATGTCACCCAACTCTCATTTAGCGCCAGTCTATCTTATACTCCTTCATAAGCCTCCATTGTAATCCGCCAATTATTTGTCACAGTTTTAAATATTTCCAAATGAAATTAACCTGTCATTTATATGACAGGTTTTAATTTTATGATCAAAAAAACTATTGAGTCTATAGATATAGCAAAGAAGGGAACTTCTTAGGTTACTTGGACCGTTCACACGTATACTTTTCGAACGGTAGCAACAATGCTATACCGCCCATTTCGGAAATTTTATACGCTAAGAGAGTTCCAACCTAAAAGTCGATCTCCTCTGAACTGCACCCCAATTGTTAGACACAACTAACAATTGGAGGTGCAGTTTTTTATGGCGAGATTTTCTTCAGAAGAAAAAATACAGGCAGTAAGACAATATATAGATGGTAATGAGGGAGGACAAACCATTGCTAAATCTATTGGTGTTCATCCGAGTTTACTCCATCAGTGGATTAAACAATTTAAACTTTTTGGTGATGATGCTTTTGAAAAACGCTATACACCCTACCCTGCACAGTTTAAACTAGATGTACTTAATTATATGAACGAACAAGGGACGTCTATCAGGAAAACAGCAGCGATTTTTAATATTCCTTCTTATGAAACGCTTCGAAAATGGAAAGTTGCTTATGAAACAGATGGATTTGATGCCCTACAATCAAAGAAAAAGGGGCGTCCATCCATGAAAAATAAAAATAATAAGACATCAAATTCTCAATTACCCGATGAAGGATCAATAGAGGCTTTACAGGCGGAGAATGAACGTTTACGTATGGAGAATGCCTATTTAAAAAAGTTGAATGCCTTAGTTCAAAACAAGGAAAAATCACCAAACAAGACAAAGCACAAGTAGTCTATGAATTAAGGAATGCATTCTCGGTGAAAGCACTTATACAGCTCGCAGACATTCCGCGTAGCACGTATTACTATTGGGTGAAAAACTTCGGTCGTCCTGATGCAGATGCAGAACTGAAAGTATTGATTAAATCTGTTTTCGATGAACATGAAGGTCGGTTTGGTTACCGGCGTATTCGTGATGAACTTAGAAATCGAGGACACAAAGTAAACCACAAAAAGGTGCAACGTATCATGAAAGAACTAGGGCTAAAATGTCTTGTCCGTATGAAAAAATATCGCTCTTACAAAGGAACTGTGGGCAAGATTGCACTAAATATTTTAGATCGCAATTTCAAAGCTGAACAACCAAATGAGAAATGGGTTACGGATATTACAGAGTTTAAATTATTTGGAGAAAAGCTATATTTATCGCCGATATTGGACTTATTTAATGGAGAAATCATTACGTATACAATCGGTTCAAGACCAACCTACTCACTCATTTCAACGATGTTAGATCAAGCTTTTGAACGTTTAACAGACGACGATACTCTCCTTATTCATTCAGATCAAGGCTGGCATTATCAAATGAAACAATTCCGTGATGCCCTTAGGGAACGTGGCATTACGCAAAGTATGTCTCGCAAAGGGAATTGTTACGATAACGCTGTTATGGAAAATTTCTTTGGTATCATGAAATCGGAACTTCTTTATCTAAAAGAATTTGAAAGTGTGGAACACTTTAAACAAGAACTAGCAAAATATATAGAATACTATAATCACAAACGAATCAAGGCAAAATTAAAAGGCATGAGCCCGGTACAATACCGAACTCATGCCCAACAGGCTGCCTAACGATATAACCTGTCTAACTTTAGGGGGTCAGTTCACCTCTAAGAAATCGACTTTTTTACTTCTTCCTATAGAACGAAAGCACCTGTTTTAAAGAAAACAAAAATAAAAAAGCCTTTAGGCTCTGATTGAATAACTCTTAACCTTCTGATGAAGACGATATCAGCAATCAAAAAATCCTTGGATTTTATAGCATCCAAGGATTTCTCACATATAACATATCAAGTTAAATTAACTTAAATCGATACTGTTCTTTAATTGTCATGGAATTTACTTTAAAAGTAGAATGAACTTTAATAACCAATTTCTTTATAGATAGATTTTTTTTAAACTTCTCAATAGTATTGGTTTTAGTTTCTAACAGAAATAATCCGATGAGATTTTTTAACAAATAAGCATTTGAAGAAGGTACTTTAAATTTAAAACATTCTTTTACAGAATGAGATTTGGTTTTAACAATGAAAACAATTTTTATGAAGATAAGCTCGTTCTCTGGAATAGGTTTCCCCAGTGCAAGATTAATATTTGCTTCTTCTCCGGGTAATAGTTGAAAAGTAGGGCTGCTTTTTAGCAAGTAGGTATCTTTGATCGTCACCTATCTCACTCCTCTATCTGAACTGTTGCTTTTACCCGGTAGGTCCCAGGAGGTATATCACCAAATAAATACAAACCACCAGCGTTTGTTTTTGTGATTTCTATAATACTTTCAGTTCCATTTGAAACTGAATACAGGGCAACAATTGCATTATTGATCGGAAAATTATTACTGCTTTCTAAGACAAAACCACTTATAGTCCCAGTTGTAGCATCTGGATCAACAGCCAGACCAATATCACTAGGAGCAAATTCCCTTCCAGAAATGTTGAAAGTTGCACTTTGATTCGATAAGAACCCTGGCTTGACAGCATCAATAAAGTAGTCACCATCTACAAGATTTGCAAATAAATATTGTCCTTGAGCATTTGTATTAACAGTTCCTTCCAACTCAAGCTGGTTACCTACTCTTCTTGAAAGCTGTACTGTTGCACCTTGAATTGGTTGTGCGTCTGTTAAACTTCTAACAATACCATAAATTGCATTTCTATTCCCCTCTGGATCGGCTTGCATAGTTATGGTTACGTTTGTGTTTCTATTTCGACTAACAGTGATAGGAATTCGAAGTGGAGTTAAAAGTGTTGGCTCAGCAGCAGTGATAAAGTACGACCCTACAGGAATTTTAGGGAAAACGAACTGTCCGGCGGGGTTGCTATTAACATGTTCAAACGGATCGTTATTGGAGGTAAATAGTTTGACTGTTGCTAAAGGAATAGGTGTTCCGTCAGGAAGTCGAACGAAACCCAAGACAACTCCTGCATCAGCAGTTGGATTTGCTTGGAGATTAAAGTTTGCAGTTTCCTCTTCACGTCCATCAATCGTTATTAAGGGACTAGGCTGGAGACTAAATGGTTCTATAATCGCCATTGACTCCCTCCTTTCTTAAACTAATAAACTATTATATGAAATAAACCGACAAAAGGTTAGACAAGTACCTTTACATAAAAAAAAGGCTTCTTTACACCTCTTGATTACACTTTAAGACTCCCACGTAAAGAAGTAAGCCCTAGGATTGGATATTTTATCAAAACGACTAGAAAATCATCGGAATCAATAAAAATGGTAGCTATTGTTCAACCATCCTGGCCCTTTAGCTGCATAAGAAAAAGCGGTCTTTCAAAAATTCTTCAAGCGTGTGTAAAGAATAGAATAAAGTCGCCATTCAAACGGCATTCCTAAAAAATTCACCTGGGAAGAGCCTTTAATTCTTAAAGGCCATATTCTAACCTCCATCCTTAATAAAAATGTGAACGATTCGCAACAGGTGCTGTTTTTTTCCTTTGACAGCATCATCTTCATTAATTACTCTCACACGGATGAGATAAAGGAATTTTCAACCTTTATCCATTCTTTCGAGCCGGATATTGATCTCGTCCATGTAGATAGATACACAGACGGTTACTGCCTTCACTCCAGTGAAAATGAAAACATCCGTCAATTTGACAGACGAATATGAAGTTGTGCTAAATATGAATTTTTCTAGCTTAAATTAATTTCCATTAATCTCGCAAAATCAGTTGCACTCGAAAAAATGAGGAACAACTCGGAAAAATCCACGACAAGCTCTAAACCATAATAGACCGACTAGAAAAAGGCAAGCTGCGAATCGAAAACAAGGCATTAGCAAGGATGACAGCTAAAATCGTACGTCACGAGTATAATTCCCTTGCGTATATCATGATTCTGGATAATTCCTGATATTACATCGACAAGCAGTATTGCCGGCGAATTTTATGACAGCATGCTGGAATTTTTTGAATTAAATGACCAGTATAAAATCATGAAAAGCAAAACCGGAATTTCCATATAAATGGATGAGTTTTCTAACATCAGCCATTCGATCAAGGGACTCTTCCTTGAATGAATATTGTGATTCTCATTGTCTTTGAGATTGTCTTGACGATTTTAGAAGTTGTGTTACTGATTATTCAACTATCCTGCATTTTTACTTCATAAGGGATGGAAAAACATTGGTATCTTTGTTAGATTTATCATTCTTAAATCTGGACATATTAAACCAATAAATCCTACTAACTACGAATAGTGAGTATTAAACTATTAGGGGATGTTATATATTACATATATTCTATCGAGGTATATTTTAAAATACACGAAATCTTTACGGGGTTAATCGAAGTGCTCAGTACCTCCAACATTTTTTGAACTAGAAAAGGAAAGAAAATGGACTGAAACTACGGAATTTTTTCGTAGGGCTCCAATAAACTATTTGCTGAAACACAAGTGAATTTTGCATTACAGAAAAACTAGTCCACTAATTGTCATTCTAAATTAGACCTGATCTTATCTTCTGTTTTTTTCTGACTTGTCCTTTTTACAAGGATAAACCATGGCTTAAATAACAATCTTACAGATACTAAAATTGGTCAAATCTAATCTAGACTAGATTGCAATTTCAAAAACCAGACTAGACTAAATTTGTTCTTTCATTTCCATGATAAAACCTAGCTTCTTGTAACTATCTATATTTGACCAAATGGCATTTTAACCAGCAGACGTCCATATACTATTTTCAAAGGAGGAAGGAAATTGGTGTATAGACCTACCGTAAGATACCCGGATGTTTATAAAAATTATATAGAGAATGTATATAAAGTGACTGATCTAGATCGTAATCAAATTATCCGTTTGGCCTTATTTATAGCCGCACATTCAAAAGAATATAAAAGTATTCTCCAAAAACATAAAATTGCTGACGTCCCTCTCCCCTGCCCGCATTGGGGGCGGGATGAAGAAAGTTGCTGGAAAGATCAAAACTATATAAAAAAACATAATCTAGCCCCATTCAAAATTACTGAACAGGGTGAAATTAAGATTACTTTGAGCTAATTATTTCTTTTTAGATTCATTTGTGCTTTTTACGTAATGTAGCGTGGATGCCTTGTTAGCAAGCTTTTCAGCCAGTTCCTTTGAAATATCTTTACTCATTTCGTATCACCTCACTAAAAAAAGCCTTGCCAAAAATCCTGAAAAAAATACCTCCCTCCACTCTTGTCATAGCAAACGACGTAACCTACTAACCAACCAACCCAAAGAAAAAGGCAATTTTGAAAGGGGAATAGCAAATGGGAAAGGTTAACCATTTGAATCCGGTTCTATCTTCATCTAATAAAAAAATGAGTGAAACACAAAAAAGAAAAGTTCGTTCGGATAAGCTGCATGACATAAAGATTCCCGTGGACGAATCCGTGGACATGATATTAAGAAAGGAATCCCGACGATACTGGAATGGGTCTAAAACAGCCTTTGGCACAGAGATACTGTTATTTGGACTTACACAGGTGCTCGTATATCCTGACGTCAACTATACGGACCAGCCTTACACGGTTCATTGCAAAGTAGATCATGCAACTTATCAAAAAATAGGCGATTATGCGGACGTTTGGAAATGTAGCGTTCGAAAAGCAGCTCATCGAATATTTGTAGAAGCATACAAAAAGAAACAACTAGGGGGCGTAACCGATGGGGAAATATAGCCAAGCCAATCTTATTGATGAAGAACTATCTTTGATTGGATCATCAAACTTTATCGGGAAATTTCTCCATAGAGTAAATAAATCTTCTACCGTCTTACTGAGTATAGACGTTCCCTTGAATCTATTTTTAAGAGCAGAAGTTTTTTGTGAAGATATTCAAGACCTATCAGACATGCATTTCGAACAAAATGACTTAATGAATCTTTTATATAATGACTTCTTACTTTTTGCGAAAAAGAATCCAGATTCGAAGTCCTTATTCCGATTGCTCACATCATTGGATCAGTATGCTGGTAAAGATTCAAGACTTGAAAAGTATGGGGAAACTACCTTTAAATTAATCCATAAAGATAAAAACCAAGAAATGAAAACGTTGAATTTACGAATGAGAAGAAAATTCGCTTTGCGTGGAGAGGTGTTGCTTGCAGATATGGATGAAGTTCAGCCAGAACATGGCTACACATTAGAAAAGGTATTTGAACTTCTTTATATTGATTTTATTGATAAATTCCGAAAAGGTAATCATGCAGGTGCCGTAGAAAATATCCTACGCCTTCTTGATAATGACATTGAATAGAAAATACACGTAAGGTTATATGCTTTAAAATGTATGGCACACATATACCATTGATAGGCTTAGCTCACATACCAAAAACTTCTCTTGTTGCGAGTTTGAGATATTAGGTTCACCACTTATCCTATCCTGCGTCTTTCACTTAAATAAGTTTAACAATCAAATACTCACATCAACATAAATATCAAACACCACTTTAACAAAAGAAATACCAGATCATTTATATACCTACCCATATTCATGGAGCATGATATGTTTGGATGGAATATCTTCAAAAAAAATAAGCATTGTTAAAATGCTTATTTTGCGTTTAACCACTCTTTCATTTTATCTAAGCTGACTGTATATGGACGCTTAATTAAATTCCTTTCATATCGGGACAAGGTACTATGGGATATTCCCATTTCCTTAGCAGCCTCTAAAATGCTTAATCCCCGGTCGATTCTTTCCTTATTAATCGTCTCAGGGGAAACCTGTTTTTCTTCAACCATCTCCCTAGTTGCAACAGCCTCCCTGTCCGTCATACCCTTCAACATAGTTAATAAATTTTCTGTGTCATAGTCCTGATCCTCAATCAATAATAAATCCTGGTAATCTTCCATTCCCGTGATTTCATTAGGTGGGATGATTTGGACACGAGCCTTTAACCAGGTGTTAGCGAACCAATTTCTCTCCTGCTCTATTTGCTTCTCAAGATTGTTTTCCTTATAGCTCCAACCTTTAATTATTCCATCTTGCTGCAGAGTATCCAATATTTCTTCAAATTGTTCCTTAATCCTTGAACCATATCTCGGGTTCACGTCCAAATCCATGACTTTTAAAAGACCTTTATCTCCCCCGATAAGATAAGCCCTAAGATAATCCGCACTCTTCTGGCGAATTCTCCATTGCCAGGACAAGTACCTGGATAACCGTTTATGGTACTTTTGCTTAATTGGATGGTATTCGAGAGTCTTTAATGCAAGAAGCCCACTGCTTCTTTGGGAACCGTACAAGAAGTTGGCAAGCAATTCCCCCGGGCGAATGCTACATTCATAAATACCAATCGGGTTATCCCCCCGGTAGGCTACAGTCACGCTATCCACCAAAAACAAGGGATTGAACTGCACTTGTCCAATTTCTTCAAAATCTCCCTGATCCTCATTGATGAACCTCAAATTCTCTTTTTCAATTCTGATCCATATCGTTGTGAGTGCGGCCAATCTTTTCATGATATCATCGCGCTCTTTTTTCCGGTAAGACATTTGGTAGCCGTCTAAATCTTCCTTCCTCCCTTGCAATCTCCTTAAATTCAAAGCGTCATCTGTATGGAAATGAATCATTTGGTCCTTATGAGTAGCCTGTTGCATCCAAAGAATAGAGACAATATCAAAAATGTCTGCGGTTAAGTCATCCATCGACGTGATAGCTTGAGAGGTGAGGTTTTTCCATTGTTCAATGGCTACATTCGATTTCATCATCAGATAATCATTTTCTGCCCTAACTTGAGCCGTCGCCTCTAACGCTCTTTCCGCAATTCTTGCAGTAGGAATCTCAGTAGCAATGTCGAATTCATTTTTACTGATGGTCTCCCTTAATTTGTGAAATAACAAGGCCGAACCGGACTCGGCAAAATTTTGATTCAACAGGGCATTTATCACTTCCCTGTTGTTAGACTTTGGAGAACTGGGTGAATTCTCTTCTTCTACTGTCTGTATGTATGGAAGTACAAAATTTCTAATTTCTTCTATGTAATCATCGACCCATTGTTCCATATTCTCGAATTTCAATTCATAATCTTTCACCAAGCTATCCAAAATCACAAAAAATGCTTTTAATGTTTGGCTAGGCTGGTAATCATCTTGACCTGACATAAGATGATTGATATCCATTTTCCAATCAACATAGATTTGAGGATAATCTGGAAAAACCGTTTTCATGACATTCAAAAATTTAGTTTGCAGGGTTTGTATCATTATTCTTTAACCCACCCTTCTTTTATTGACTCTTGGTATTCAATTGCGTACTGTTGGATGTAATCTTGAAAAACCACTGTTTCCAAAATACCCAAATCATGCAGAATGCTAATTGACTCAAAAGAAAGAAACTGAACAATCGGTTTTTTTTCCAGGATGGCATTTTTCAACTGTTGGACGTCCTTTTCCTGATAAAGGATAAAATTTCCCATCTGTTCTTTGATGTCGTTAGGGGAATAGCTGGTATCTTTAAAAGGTTGATTATGCGTACATTCATAGACCATCTCCCCTTTTATATAATAAGTCCTGACACTAAAATCTTTCCCAGCTTTATAAAATTCGATTTGTTTTCGAAACCAAATGGGGCCACTATATAAATGGACCACTGGTTTAGGAAGCACGCCACGCAGTTGATAGGTGGAAACCTTTCTCCGATCCCATCCGAGAATTTCCCCCACCTCTTTAACTCCAACTAAAAAATCCATATCTGTTCCCCTTTTAATCTAGTAATATGGTAATTATGAGTGAGCAGTGTTGCTTTTGTCAACATACGCTTTAAAAGAGCAACTTCTTTTAGTTTTGACGTTTGCTTTCACAATATGCACCATAAACTTCTTCTCTGTACCAGCCTAACTCTATTGCTGGGCATCTTGACAGCTTATCATGTTTTCACTTTGACGTTTCCTCTCACAATATGCACAAGTCTCTTTGTATGGATTTTCTTTTCACTAAAATCTATAACTTTCGGTGCTATTTTGCACATCCCACTTTAAAACCCAGCTACCTTCACAAGAGAAGATTAGTTGGGTTTCGCTATTATTTACGTCCAATCACTAAGCTGATTTTGTGCAACTTCTGCAGTGAATACGGTCAGTAAATAGCCTATTAATCAATCTAAAATAACTGTTTGTGACTCATAACTAGAAAAGTCCTTTTGTATCAATAATTGATAATGCGTAAAGGAGCTATTGAACAATAACAGCTAATTGTTATGCATTATAGGGCGCGCGTTTGTGAATTAACTAAAGTCTAAATTCTCAGTGTTGTAAGCTAGAGATTGGGCTTTTAATATTGGGGGAAAATGCCGTTCCCTTATTCATTTAGAGACTTAATCCACCATAAATTATTAAATGGATCTACAAATCCTGCCTATGCTAAGGAAATTGCCCTTAACTCTCTTCAAAACATTGATAATGTGTTAGTTGAGCAAATACGAGGTATTTCCTATTTGCATAATCTTTTTGAGGTCTTGTCAAACAAAAAAAAAAGTAGATATAATCTTGATTAAGCAACAGCAATTGTACACGGTTTGTTATTCGTGCAAAATAAATATAAAAGTTACAACCAAATCCTTACGTGAATTTTTATTTCCTTCTGTTCAATAAAAGGGAACATGACCGGATACTTGCACACGTTGTTGTGGAAGTTTTTAAATTTTCGTTCCATTATAGATGATCAGTTTTTTGATGAAAATACGGTTATATCAGCATTTCTTTCAACTCTATCATTTAAGGGACGTTTCCTTTTTCAATGTGCACACCTTTATATGGTTTACATCTATTCTTTCATTTGACGTTTCCTCTCACAATGTGCACACCTTTATATGGAATTGCATCTATTCTTTCATTTGACGTTTCCTCTCACAATGCGCACACCATTATATGGGATTGCAACTATTCTTTCATTTGACGTTTCCTCTCACAATGCGCACACCATTATATGAGATTACATCTATTCTTTCATTTTTTTTGACATTTCCTCTCACAGTGCGCACACCATTATATGGGTTTGCATCTATTCTTTTCGATATGACGTTTGCTCTCACAATGCGCACAATGATAAGGGGATACAGGTTTATCTCCCGTTAACAAAACATCTTATAAACTCGAATCAGCTTGCACATTTCATACATCCATAATAAGCTGTGCAACTTTTTCCCGTTTGACGTTTCCTTTCACAATGTGCACAATTCCCTATATTTAATCTGAAATTTTTAAATGCATTTTGATAAACATCCTTTTACACCCCTACATTACCAACAAAAATTTCAGCCAAAATTTAGAACACCACTCAAAATAGTGCCAAATTAATCTCTTTTTGTTCTAAAATGATTAAAATGACGTTTGCTCTCACACAAACTTGCACACATTTCTGTGCAAGTTTTTTTATTCATGCCCATTTTTGGATGGGCTATTTTATAAAAACATTGATATATCAACGTTTTTCCGAATCCCCTCCCCTATAAATCCATGACGTTTCCTTTCACACCATGCACAAACGTTGTGAAAAAATGACGTTTGCTCTCACACAAAATTTTTTAGAGTTTTTTTCAACCCCTTGCCCCCCAAGGGATGAGCACCCGTTGTGCAACTTTGAAAATCCCTTAATAAAGGACACCATTTCCTGTTTTTCCATTCTGCTATAATTTAAACTAGAAAAATAGGCGAGAGGAGTGCCAAAAAATGAAAGAATCTAGAATAAGAATCCATGGTTTTAGAATGCATCACGCTATCTTAAAAGAATTCCATTTTCTTCGTGATCAGTCATTTGAGCGCCCTCCTGCTTCTGCCTATGTCGTATATATGACCATGCTAAATCAATTACACGTAGAACAAAACCAACGAGGCATGCTTAAGGAATATAACCTTTCTTACTGGGCAAAGAAACTTGGAATTTCTTATTCTACCCTATGGGGAGGAAGAAAGTTCTTAGAAGATCATCATTTTGTGAAAGAGGAAATCCACGAAGGGTTACCTGTTATCGTGTTAAAAGATGTTGAAAAGTATAATACACCTGAACTTAATGGTGTATCCCTCAACTACCTAATCATACCGCATGCCCTTTTTGAAACGAATATTTTAGCAGAATTCGTACGTACCTCCAACCCGGAAGGAATTGAACTTCTCTTATCCTTACTAAACCAGTTCCGGACTGGTCTGTCTTTCAGCAAGACAGGTGAAATGGAGAAAATCAAACAAGAACGGACTATGAAGACACTTAAACTTCAACTAAACAAAAATGCAAAAGGGGTTCGTAAAACTTTAAGCGTTTTAGAAGCTCTATTTTCCATCGAATTTACAGGGGTGGAGATTCGTGGCAAGCAAATATGGATAAAAAAAGCCTCCTTTTCCTTGAAGCCGGAATGTGTGGAAGAAAACACGGATGAATTCAATGTCAACTCACTCATGTCGAAACTATCCAAGGAGCTCACCTACTTCTTTGATGGGCATCAAATTAAATTTAAACCAAGGGACCAAATCGATGTCATGATTTCCTATAAACAGGAAGTAATGAATAAACTGAACTATCTTATGGATGAGGACTATGAAAGCTTCACCATACGTGATCGATTCATAAAAAATTTCTTTTTACAAACAATGGATCAGATAGGAATTCATATACATACAGAAAAACAACGAAAAGGGTCTTTCCATTTCTACTCGATTGGCGCCTTTTTCAGAATGGCCTTTAGAAAGTACCTTCCTGGGGCCTTAAAAAAGATTCCTTATGAATTAATCCATGAAGCCAAAATCAAAGAATACACCAAAACCGGCCAAACGCCAGAGCTGCACGGTGTAATTTAATAGCTTAACCAGCCGTGTGAAAAAATAGGATATTCACAGGGCTATTCGAATTTACTCCAAAAAAGCAGAAAAGCATTTACTTATAACAAAAGTCTTTCCTTCCCACATCTGCAACAGTTTTTGGCAGATTTATTGAGAAGGATTTTTTTTTACGTCTATTTGTTTCCGAATGTTGCCTTGTGTAATAGTGGATATTATAAATATGATACTGTGTATTTGTGAATAGTTTAAAAAAAGGCCTGTGTAAATGTGACTTCTTTTGCATTCTATATGTGGGAACGTGGAAACTCTGTTCTAGCAACACTTAAGAATGGCTAGAACTCTTGTGCCTCAAGGGATATACCTAACAATTGAAAATTGCCTATTAGTTCTGTTTCTTTTATTAAATTTGTTTTCTCTTATTAAATATGCTTTTTTATTAAATTTGTTTATTTACGAGTAAATCCCTTCTAACAGAACAATTAAATATTAGATTAATATGAAGAAATATAAATCTAAATAAACTGTCTTTTAAAAGATTACATATTTAATTTATGGCTTATTCTAATATCTTTATACAATCGCCAATAGATATCCAGAATATAGATGCTAAGCGGTGAAACGAACCCCATTCTAGAGAACCGTTCACGAAAATCGATTTTACCAATATTCTAGTTCTAAACCATCAAAAGGATACAAGTTTAGGCCCCCTTAGATGGGGCCATAAACTTGTATCCTTTTCAATTCAACGTTATTAAGGGGTAAGGTCTTCCCTTTCCCCTCTTACTTGCTATAAATGTATAGAGAGGCAATGAAAAGCCATAGACCATCCTTGATCTTCATTAAGAAAAAGGACAGAACGATGAAATGTAAAAAAGTCATTTTGCGATAAAGTGCTAAAAGTTTAGGAACAGCCAATTTTTTTCTCTAACACTTGGACCAGAAACTAATAAAAAGGAACCATTAATCTTCCATGGTTTGTTCTAGAACTTTACTTTCATTTGTTAGAAGTGCTGTTTCAGATTTTAACCTTTTCTCTAAAGCGAGTGACTCTTCTTCAATTTGGCTAATCTTCTTCCTTAGTGTTTCAATTTCTTCAAGAAACTCCACTTCTATATGGTCAGCTTTAATGTCTCGTTCATCCACCAGTATTTCAGCTTCTAAATTCAAGGTGTCTTCTGTATTTTTTTTTGCAAAAAATGAGAAAAAACCTGTATTTTTCTTTTGTTCCAAACTTTTACGTAACACATTCGCTGCTTGTCGATCCATTTTGCGATTTAACCGATGATTTTTAATCTTTTCTTCAATAACTTCAATTTGTCTTTGCCTATCAGCTATTCCCGTTCTCCGTCTTAGCAACTCCACTTCAATTAGATTGATCGTATTTTGTAGAGTAAAGGTTCTCATCATTACATTCTGCCTTCTATCAAATTCAGAGAATAATTGATCTAAGGTTTCTTCATTATATTTACTCCCTTTTGCTTTCCCGCCATTTTGTTGAGGAATCGATTTTAGCGATAACTTAACTTGGATATCAGAGATTGTTTCGCCCCTCTCAATTGCCAGTAAAGTCATATGGATTTTAAAAACGCTGAGGTACGGCAATCGTTTTTTTCTGCCCTCTACATATATCTCTAAGTATCCCTCTAGCATCCTGACGTAATACCTTAGGGTTGAATTAGCTATATGAAAGATTTTATCGGAACAATCAGTAGTTGAATACATGGCATTGGGATCTAACTCTAATATATCTTTCTTAAATAGATTGCTACTATATTCCTTATCAAGCACCAACGAAGTATATAATGCATCGTCACGAAGTGTTTCTTTAATGAAATCCTTATTAGCCTGGACTCTATTTGTCACGATAACCCTCCTCTTAACGCTAGTTTAACTATAGCTTATTTTTATCTACCTATCGCTAAGCGTCAATTTATCTATATCTATAGTTTACCTACTAGATAAAGACTAATCAACTACGTTTGCTGGCTTTAATATAAAAAAAGAAGTGAATTCAACATAAACTAATCTAATCTAGTTTATTTTAAAAAGTATTAAATGAATAAACTAGATTAGTCTAGATTAATAAGTGAATTTCTTCTTTGTAAATTAAGTTAAAACACCGATAACGTCAATTTAACGATAAACAACTGCGGCATAAAAACATTTAGCAATAATTTGCGGGGGTATATAGTTTGGAAAAGGTAGTTAAAACACCGATAACGACAACTTATCGCCAAATACTTAATGGGCATTAACCAAATATTTAATGGTTTTGAGTTAATATCTAGATTAAGATCTAGATAGCGCTAGTTTATCGATGTGAGATTAGCGCTAGAGTACCGATAACGCTAATCTAGCGCTAACTTATTATTGACTTTAATGAAAAATCTCTATATATTGGATATAAGTAGAATAGACTAAACTAGATTAGTCCAAAGGAGGAAAATCATGACAAAACTTGATTTTTTATTTAAAGAGGATTATTTAATCGCAGGAGTAGATAGTGGGAACATTTCTAATAAAATTACATATATCGATCAAAATGGAAATGTTGTTTCAATAAATATCGCGAGTATAATCGGGGAAAACGCTGAAACTACTGCCGAAGATATGCCAGATGAGAGCTCAGATAAATCTTTTCCCGATGATATGATTCTTCATTTACATATAAAAAGTAAAGCCTTACCTAAGAATCGAACAAATGCTTATTATACAGTAGGGGAATATGCTCAAATTTCAACGAATGACAAAAATAATTTAAGAGAAACCAGTAGTGATGCAAGAGATAAATTAGGGAATGAAATCCATGTAGTAACAACTTTAGCTGGATTAGCCTTAGCAGCTTGGAAGTCGGGTAAGACCGATAAGGTAGACGTACCATTGAGTTTTGGACTTCCAATAGAAGAGGCCAAACAGGCGTCTTCGGAAAAAATAAACTTGTATATGGGTGAGCATGAAATTACAGCAATAAAAGGGCCTTATAAAGGAAAAACCATAACCCTTAACATTACGGATGTTCAGCTTAATGTGGAAGGCGTAACGAGCTACTTGGCATTGGCCTTTGATTTAGTAGATGGGGAAGTGGTGGAAACCGAATTTTCATCACAAATCCATGACGAGTTTGCCATAGCTGATTTAGGAGCCGGAACATTGGATTTAGCTCTATATGATGAAAATGGTTTAAATTCAACTAAATCCACAAATCATCTGATAGGTACAAATAAATATATTGATTTAATTATGAAAGAAGCAGCAGAACTAAAGGGATTTGACAGCATACGGAGCCGTTTTGAAAGGGTGGGTAAAACACCTAAGATTTCTTTTACACGTGAAGAATTCATGAGGAAGTTCATTAAGCCAGAAATCGATAAAATGATTATAAAACCTAAATATTCTCCTGTTTTTAAAGCGACATGGCAGTCCAAAACAGCAGATATCACAAAGATTGTTGATAAATACACGAAAGAATATGCCGAAGAAGTGAAAGATAAAGTCATCCGGTATTTTGTTGATACAAACGTTGGGCAAATGATTATTGTTGGGGGAGGACTTCTCTTCGCCTATCAATACTTAGCTGAACTTAAAGATGAAGATTGTCTATTTCCTCCGAATATAGATCAAGCCAGTTTCTTTACTAGTAAGGCATATCTCTTGAAAAATATTATTGCTGAAATTGAAAAGCAATCTATTGAAGCTTGAAAATTAAAGAAATGAGAGCAACATCTTCATTTAGTTGTGATACAAGGTGGTGGTAACGTTGTCCAATAGAAAAATCACTCCAGGTCGAGGTATTCAATATACCCCAAAAACTTCGATAAAATGGGCTAATGAATTTAATGAGTTGGCAGACAGCTTTAAAAGCAGAAATGAACTTATCAGCGCGCTTATTGAAGATGGATTAAAGGTTCGGAATGGATCATATAAGGAACAAGGTATTTACCTTCCAATGGACGCCTTTGCGAATGAACAATTAGCAATTTTGAAAACAGAGGAAGGGCAGAAGATTCTTTATAATATCGTTTCTTTAATTGTCGGGAATCCCGAAGGGGCGGCGCTTGCCCAACAAATGGTGCAGCCGGTATCCCAGAAAAGTAAGCTAGCTTCCTCACCAATTAGTCTATCTGAAGGGCAAGTGAATCCTGAAGAAGATACTGATGAAGGTAAGGGTCAATCTAACGAAGCCCTTTCTAAACTATTGAAGTTGGGGAAGATGACCAATTTAAGGGGATAAATGGACCCTTTGAATTATCGCACTATTATACTTAAGAGGCTAAGGTGTTGAATTAGCCTCTTTTTTTATTCTTACTCACACTTAAATTAGGAATTATAGGCATTTGAGGGTTCCAGTGAGTGGATTGGCCTTTATAGGTGTTTAAAATTTCTTTGAGTATTATAAACTAATAAAAAAGTAAAAACGGAAAAATGGTCGTTTTAAAAGGGTTTTAAGAACCTTCAAAATTTGCACCTGTTACAATAGGGGGTTAGTTTTTCCTTATGCTCTTTTTGAAGTTATCTTAGTGTAGGGTTTACTCAAACTGTGACGTTTACTAGAGGTATCTATTTATGTATGGTTACATTTAGTTATCATGTATTATTTTGTAGAAAATTCTTTCAATTTGTGCTAGTTTTTTGTATGGTCTAATTAGGAGGTGATTTATAGTGAAAGAAAAAAGTTCCCTTTACGATTTAATTACCGGTAGAATTATTGGCTGGGTTTTATTTTGAAATAAATAAGAACATTGAAAAAGGAATCTTGACTGATGCTATGTATCATGAAATTAGATTAATGGAACAAACAGCATTAAGAAGGGGTATCTCACTTGAATACCTAAATCATAAGGGTTCTGTATAATTGAAGATGAGAAACTACTAATAGGGAACAATCATGCAACACTAAATCGTAGAATAAGAAGTCCAAAGATGTTTTCTAGTAATCCTTGGAAATGTAAGCGCTTTCTGTTATAATGAAAAAGGGTTGGATGGCATGTGTGGCTGTCATAGTATCTGGCGTAGGCGGGGCCGATACCGGAAGAGGACTTAGAGAAAACTATCCTTTTTTAGCTGAATAAAATCATACATAAACAATAAAAGTGAAAGACACCAAACCCCTTGGATCCCAAGGGGTTTATTTAATAATTCCTGTTCGGTGGGATATTAATGATACGCGTTTTGATACGATGGACGAAGAGTTGGATAAATTAGACGGGCAAGTTCTGGCACGATTAAAGAGTATAAACTCCATCAAGTACTATAACGAAAAATACCCCTGTACCAACTTTTTAGGCTGATACAAGGGCATTGGCAATAGTTGCGTTTTATTGATTTAACCTTAAGTTATTTATTACTATGCCACTGGTTGTATTTTTTATTCACATTGTTCTTAATTTGCTTTGGCATAAGAATACCCCTGCAACCAACCTTGGGAAATAGGCGGGGAACAGAGGCCATTTGCTTTACAAACTAATTTGAGAAGATCATCTATATGTATATTCCCCAACTAATGAATCTACTATTCAGGGTATCCAAATAGGGGACGTGAAGGGGACATTGATTAACATATAGTGATATCACTAAATAACTGTTTTTTAATTATCATTTAAGCCCCACATCAGCCCCACCTGATTTTTCTCAAGTGGGCTGATATTGGACTGACTATTTTTCTTATAGTAACGTTCTTATTGCATCAAAATGAATAAAAATTACTTGAAGAAAATAAAGAAGATGGATTAGTGAAAAACACTAAAATGTTTCAATACGTTGTTCGTTTCTTCTTCCGTAATGCCGATATAACGCAGGGTAACGGATGGATGAGAATGATTTAGAATCCGTTGCAGCATGGCAATAGCCTTCTGGCTTTATAAAACCAATAGCCAAACGTTTTTCGCAAAGTATGGTTGCCGACATGTTCCACGCCAGCGAACTCTGCAGCCTTATTTAGCCGCCGGTAGGCCTGAGTAGGGGTAAATGGGGCGTTCTCCCTTCCTGGACGGAAATAAATAGGGACTCTGGACGTTTTCGGCATAATCATAGACCTCTTGAAAGCAATTCGCGATATACATGTCGCGGATTTTTTGCGTTTTACCTTCCTTGACCCGGAGAATCTTGTTTTGTTTACCTTTGAGATCCAGGATCTGCTTCGTGGTGAGCTTGAGTAGGTCCCCGACACGTAGGCCGGTCTCGCAGATAAGACACGCAGGTGACACGCCCGTGTATCGAATAACACGCCAAAGGCACATCCGCACCATAGGAGACACGTCGACGTGCTTTCCATGACATGCCTGAAGAGGAGGAAGAAATCATGAAACCTGTTTTGCTTCAAGAAATTATTGAAAGAGTCAATGAAAAGGAAGAAAGTCCTCTTGATATAGCCACCTCGTACGGAGTCAGTAAAGATACCTTACGTCGTAGAATCAAAGAATCTACCGGTATCCTCATTGATAACAAGACGAAAAATTATCAGGATGAAGATAGAACTAAATCCAAAAGCTACAAGGATCCGCGGGCTTATAAAGTGAGTGATCAAGTCTGGCAACAGTTTGATGAAATCGTGGAACTTGTTCGAATGGATAAGGGAAATGCTTTGGAGATTGCTTTAGTAGACTTCATAGAGCGTTATAAATAGGAATAAAGGAAAAACTAAAATAAAAACCACAGAAGCTACCCTTTCGTGTCAGACAGCTTCTGTGGTTAGATTTAACATATTTTTTACAAAGTCGAAAAGATTATAACACCAATTTGGAAAATACATGTTTTATGTATCGGTTAATGGTTAAGATCCAACGCTATGTTCTACTGCATTCTCCCAACTAGGAAAATAATACAATGCATTTTTCATTAACTCTGGATCTGACTTCTTTACCTGTTTCTTCCTAAGTGGCTGCCCTTCTTTTTGTACTAATTGAGAAATTTGATTCACGACTTCTTCAACACTCATATTTACTTCCATTTGTTTCCTCCTTCTCACGGTTTAGTTTTATATTTTTTCCTATCTAAGAAAAATAATACATTTTTTTCAACTAAACTGCCCAGTTTGTTGAAGAAGGAGCACTAAAAAACAATAGCATTGTTGCTACCGTAAAGTACACTTTTACGAACCTACAGCTTTCATAATTAGATAAATAAAGTTGAAATAGAAAAAGCTCTAGTGGTTAATCTAGGGCTTTTTATTGATCATCTAGCAAACCCTTGCTACATCAAGGTTGTATAAAATCCTGAATATACGATAAAAAACGACTAAGAACCAAACCCCTGATACACATGGGTTTGGCTTTTTTAGCTACTTCCTAAAATTCATCCTTTGAGGTCTTCTTCAACGGGGTAGTTTAGTTTATTTTCTTAATTTAATGGACAAATTATTATTAGTTGAAATTGTGCAATGATACGTTAATACAAAATTAGGTATAAGTTTGTCAAAAAACATATAGAAGTTGGAGAGAAATGAATAGTAAAATAGAGAACTTAACAAAAAAGCTATCTGCTGCTCAAATAATTGTTTTTTATTACCTAGTAGCTGTAGTGGTTTCAACCATTTTATTGCTGCTACCTATTACTCAAAAGCAGAATGCAGAGCTCTCATTTATTGATGGAGTATTCATTTCTATTAGTGCGGTAACTGTAACAGGATTATCTCCGGCAGATGTAAGCCAGCTGCTTAGTGTTCCCGGTACGTTTATTTTTGCAATCATCCTCCAGTTTGGTGGAATTGGGATCATGGCTTTCGGAACAATACTATGGATTGCATCAGGAAAGAAAATAGGACTCAGGGCAAGAATACTTATGACAACAGAACAAAACAGCCCCACTTTTTCCGGGATTGTTCGGTTCATACGAATGATCTTCTTTTTCTTTGTCATGATTGAGCTATTAGGGGCTGTTGTATTCGATACATATTTTTTGAAGTATTTCCCAACATGGCAAGAGGCTTATTTGCAGGGTTTCTTCGCCTCTGTGTCTGCTACGACAAATGCTGGTTTTGATATCACAGGAAAATCACTGATTCCGTTCGCAGACGATTATTTTGTCCTGACCCTTAATATAGTACTCTTTATTATCGGATCCCTTGGTTTTCCGGTTTTAATGGAGGTAAGTCAGTGGCTCAGGCATAAGGGAAAGATGCCATTTCAGTTCACCTTGTTCACAAAAATTACAACCGTAACTTTTTTCATACTGATCGTAATTGGAGCCATTTTTATCAATCTGTTTCAGTACAGTCATTTCTATTCAGAAAAGACTTGGCATCAATCCTTTGTCCATTCTTTGTTTTATTCGATATCTTCAAGGACTGGCGGAATGGCGATCAGCGACATCAACCAATTTTCAGTACCTACCCTTTTGTTACTGAGTATTTTTATGTTCATAGGGGCATCCCCCAGCAGTGCTGGGGGTGGGATAAGAACCACCACGTTTGCTGTGATGCTGCTTACCATTTACAACTATGCGAAAGGGAACAGAACAATAAAAATATTCAAAAGGGAGATCGATGAGGAAGATATCATCAAGTCATTCATCGTTTTCACAACAGGTATGATTCTGTGCAGTGTGGCAGTAGTCATTCTTACATGCATTGAATCTGCCTTTTCCCTAATGGAAATTTTATTCGAAGTTTCCTCTGCTTTTGGCACTGTAGGCCTTTCGCTTGGCATTACACCGGAATTGAGTACTGCTGGGAAGGTCGTAATCATGATTTTAATGTTTATAGGGAAAATCGGGATGTTTACCTTCTTATTCAGTATGGGAGGCAAGCCAGTTAAACATGCGTATCACTATCCCAAAGAGCGCATCATTATAGGGTAAAAAAATGTACTACTGCAAAGGTAATCCAATAATAAAGGATAAAAACGGTAATCAACATACAAAAGTGCAATAATTGTATTGAAAATCCTTTTCTTCTTCAACCATCCTCCACTTATATTTAAAAGTAGACTTTTTGGGAACGGTGGAGTTTCTTCTCAAAACAGCTGTTATACGCCCGCGGGCTTTTATAGACTTTTACGGACGTCCTGGACGAAATTCTTATAGGTTGTGACAAATAGATCTGGGTAGTTCCGTGATATATAAGGAAAGCCTAATGGGGTGTTCTCCCAAATAGGGACTCTGGACATTTTTAGCATAGTCATAGACTTCCTGGAAGCAATTCGCGATATACATGTCGCGGATTTTTTGCGTTTTGCCTTCCTTGACTCGGAGAATCTTGTTTTGTTTGCCTTTGAGGTCCAGGATCTACTTCGTGGTCAACTTAAGCCACGAAGGCCGGTTTCACAGCCTAACAAACAGGATGTGAAACCGTATTTAGCAGAATACGAAACATTTACTAAATTACCAACGTTTGTATATTTGTTTATATATCTATAAGACTACATAAGGATTTGTATAGCCATGAGTTGAATACATGGTGATGTGAAGGTAATAGGATGATGTATACCGAATAAAATCAGTAAGAGGTTTAGGAGGGGATTAGATGACAACATACTTAGAACAATTCGCACGGAATCGGAGAAGAAAAGAAAAGACAGAAGTATTAACCGCACGCCTTCCAGAAAGCTTGTACTATGATTTTAAAGGTTATTGCGCCGAACTCGGTCTATCTATCAGTGAAGCTGTTTGTCTACTAGTAGAGCGTGAAATGAGTGGGAAAGTGAGAGTATCAGAAGAACTTGCAACTTCGGATGAATACAAAATGAATGATGATGTAGTCGAAATGGATACGGAAGTAGTCAAAGTGGTCGCAAGAAGAAGTAATTCAAATACAAATAGATTCATAACGACACAATGGCAGGTAAATGGACAGCTTCCATGTCCATATTGTGGTCGATGGCTGGTGTCTACTAATTTTTCTAGACATGCAAAACTACACTCAACGACTACGCTGGAAATTTTCACGAATGAGAAGTATAGGGAGAAAATCACTTCAATGATTAAGGCGAAACAAGAAGAACTAAATTAGCAACCATTGTCATTAGTTCAACTAACTTGCCCTGTTACAGTGGATTCGTACCATTTGCATTGATCGTAACATTTGCAGAGTGCAACTTGATATTTTTTATTGTCTTAAATAGTTCAAATCGTGACATGCAAATAAAGGTACGGGCATTACCATCACAGATCTTAGAAATGAAGTTGAAATTATCTTTTGTTTAGTTAGATAATTTGTTTTTAGAATACCATTAGTAGGAGAATTTATAATGAAGCCATATAAAACATGTCAGAGTTGTGGAATGCCGCTTTCTAAAGATGAATTAGGTGGAGGAACTGAAAATGACGGTAGTAAAAGTACTAAATATTGTAGTCATTGTTATGTAAATGGTGAATTTACTCAAAATATTACTGCGATAGAAATGCAAGAATTTGTTCAAAATCATTTGATGAAGAATATGAAAATGCCTAAATTTATTGCTAAATTTTTCACTAGAGGAATTCCAAAGTTAGTGCGATGGAAGTAGACAACTACTAGAAATCCAACATGCATCTCCCACCTGAAAAAAGGAGATACTAGATTTTAAAAGTATCTTCTTTGTATTTTTGAAACATTCCCGTTTTTATTAAACGATAAATATACGAATTTAAGGGCAATACTACTTACGAATTGTAGTATTGCCCTTAGTTTTTCAAATCTGAAACGACTTTATTGTCTTTATCAAAATGAGATATTATTATGTTTAAGCTATTGTTTCAATGAATTTAAAAAAAGGTTCTGATAAATTCAGGAAATATGCTTGGTCATTTTCTTACTATCAAAAGTGTTATTTTCCCTAACAATTATAATAGTGACAAATAAATTATATATATTTAGGAATAGACCTCGCTAGAATATTTTAATTTAATATATACACAAAGTGGTGGTTTGTAGATACCCATTGAATAATGTATACGTTTAGGAATTCAATATGTACGGAGTACCAAGTGTAAACAACAAAAGAGTAAAGACAAGAACATTTCTAAAGGAACTCATATGGGCCGTAAAGGAAAGGACGAGAAGGACGTTAAAAAGGCTTTGAAGCTGTATCAAGAAAGAGAATCTAATGGATTAAGTGTAAATGAGATAGCTAAAATGACAGGCGTTCCACTTTCCACTATTTACGCTAAAGCGAAAGAGGCGAGTCTTTAATAGGGGGTAGTATCAGGAAAATGCGTATTTACAATGATAAGCATTCTGATACAAGTCATATGGACATTATGAACTCTATTTTGTAGGTGATTGGATTGTGTCTAAGAAGATAACTGATACTAGATGAAATGAGAAAAAATAGTTGATTGACTTGAACAGTTTGTCCGGTTCACCCTAGATAATCGATAAACTATATTAACAAAGAGAAAAGGGGGAATTAATAAATGAGTAACATTATTACATCAGGTCCATTTGCTGTACCATTATTTATTGACGGTACTAGTAATCTACCTGTAGATCGTTTACTAATCGGACTTAAAAAGCCCACTGATGAAACTAAAACTGTTCGTGTAACAGTTGAACGGTTGCCAGATGTTGTATTCCCAACTACTGCTCCAGAAACTGTAATTCCAGGTTTCAACCGACTACAAGTAAGTCTACTCTCAGAACACTTCACGATAATAAGAATAGATACTGGTCCAGCTACTTTCCAAGGTGGTAACTGGCTTCGTGTAACCATTGAAGGTGATACAGATGAAGAAGCAGAAGGCATTGAAGTGGCATTTTTCGGTGGTAATGATGGACGTCCAACTGTGTCAATGATTTTTAAACATGAAGATTTTATCGAAGTAGATGAAGATTAACTTAGATTATATCTAACGGATCTTATGTCACGCAAAAAAAAGAGGTTGGGTACCCAACCTCTTTCATTACCGATAATATCAAAATGGAACCTGCTTAGCCTGTAATGGGCTGGGCGTTTTTACTTTTTACGGTATAGAGTAAACCATTCAGAACCTTGTAGAACCTAGTCAATTTATAGTTGCTTTACCATACTGATAGAGTAAAAATTATGATAACTTAATATGAACGGACAACAAAAAAGACATTCCCATATGTTAGTGTTTCTCAGGCACTAACGGAAATGACTTCTCCTATAACCTAGTGTTCTCACCACTAAGTTAAATTTTTAGCCCTGACGACACAGAACTAATTTGATACACCTATTATCTTCTAACTGCTGCTGAACACGAATTGGCTGCAGATTTTTTGGTTAGTCATCTTGATCGACCTTTCTTTCTTCATTCTAAACCCGGCTCCTTCCCCCTTTAAAACCTTGTTTGAATGTGCGATTTTTTTTTTTTTAGCAAAAAGAAAAAATCATAAAAAGCCAATGAAATCAATGTTCTGATTTCACGAAAATTACAATTATCATACTTTCAAAACCGAAAAGAAACATCCCCATGGTTAATCATTGGAATTTTATTATTTCGCAAATTAAATTCTATTCATGATAAGATAAAAAAATCAAATACTAGTAAGGAAGGGGGGAGTCAGTCAATTCTGGCTCTTTCCTGCCTTTATTGCCCACCCGATATTTTGGAGGTTTTGTTTTGAATGTTATCGTAAATAAATTTAAAAAAATGGGTTACAAGCATGTTTCTTTGTACGCCATCATAGCACTTTGTTTTGTCGCCTCTGTTTTCTTTGTTAATCACAATTATTCATTCTATGAACTTCCAATAGCCAAAGTCATCAAAACAAATCTGGAAAATACAACTGAATTGAATGATATGTATCAAAATGAAGATCGACTATTTACCCAGAGTATAATAGCCGAATTACAAAATGGAGAAGAAAAAGGAAAACTTATTCATTTAAAGAATGAATATTCCTCATCCGGAGCTTATGATCAAGAATATCGAGTTGGAAATGATTTATTTGTTTCGATTGATACGAAGACAGAAGAAAATTCAGAGTTAACTGGAACCATAAAAGACGTAAAGCGTGATAAATTTGTGTTGATTGTAGCATGGGTTTTTATCTTGACATTACTTATCGTTGGAAAAAAACAAGGCCTGTTTTCAATTATAAGTTTGGCAGTCAATGCCATATTGTTGTCATATGCATTAGATTTTTATTTGAATACATCAGACATTGGTTTGGTATTGATATGCAGTATAAGTATCATTCTATTTACGGTCCTTTCCCTTTTACTGGTTAACGGTTTTAATGAAAAAACATATGCAGCTATTATTGCGACACTGTTAGGGACTTTTTTATCGCTGTTCATTACTTATCTTGTTATGTGGTTAACTTCCGAACAAGGCCTTCGATATGAAGAAATGCAATTTGTCACTCGTCCTTATAAAATGGTGTTTATGGCAGGGTTATTTATCGGATCTTTAGGAGCCGTAATGGATATAGCCATTACCATGTCTTCTTCGATTTTTGGGTTATATGAAAAGAACAACCACATATCAGTAAAAGCACTTAAAACTTCAGGATTAGAGATTGGAAAAGACATTATGGGAACCATGACAAATATTTTGTTTTTTGCCTATATAAGTGGCTCCATACCTATGATTATTTTGTATTTGAAAAATGCTTCTGCATTGGGATTTACCCTTTCCATGAATCTTACATTGGAGTTGGCCCGTGCCCTAGCTGGGGGTATTGGAATCGTGTTAACTATTCCGATAGGTCTATATATTTCTATTTTTTTCATTAATCGAAAGAGGGAAAGATAATGAATGTATTAGTGTTGCTAGCGTTCATATTATTAATATTGATGATCTTGATAGGTGGAAAAAAAGGAGCACGTTCATTTTTTGCTTTTTTTCTAAATTTTGGTGTGGTACTTTTCACCATCATTTTTATGACAAATCCAAATAATGATCCGTATATCGTAACATTGATTGCATGTACGGTGATTAGTTATATTAATTTATTTTTTATTAACGAAGTGAACAGTACAACAAAAACAGCATTCATTTCTACTATTATCACGATTGTTATTGTCCTCTTTTTTATTGTTCTTGTGACTGAAAATGCGATGATACAAGGTTTTGGTGAGGAAGAAATAGAAGAGCTTAGCATCTTTTCCCTATATATTGGAGTAGATTTTGTTAAAATTGGAGCTTCAGTAATTATTATGAGTACTATTGGCGCCATTATCGATACAGCCATGGCCATTTCATCTCCCATGCGAGAAATGTTTCATCACAATCCATCCATTAGCAAGAAAGATTTATTTACATTTGGATTAAGTATGGGGAGGGATATCTTAGGAACAACTACGAATACATTATTTTTTGCCTTCTTTGGTGGCTATTTGGCATTGCTGATATGGTTTAAGGATTTATCCTATTCTGTTGGAGAAATCGTAAACTCAAAAATATTTAGTGCTGAAATGATCACTATATTTTGTGCTGGAACAGGTGTAGCCTTGATAATTCCTATAACTGCCTTGATTACTGCTTATTTTTTAGTGAAAACAAGAGAAAATAAAGAGAAAGTTATATAGGTTTCATGGCAAACAGGCTTATAAGCACTCATTTATATAAGAGGAATAAGTCTTGATGGTGTTCCCTAATAGCATTGCAAAGAGTATCCATCTGGTCTGTTTAATCCTCTTTACGGAGGGAGGTAAGTTTAGTTTTGCTAGCCTTCAATAAGGGCCATTATATGAATACAGATAGAAGAATGAGGCTGCCAATTGGCGGCCTTTTGTATGACTGTTTATAAAATCATACATCCAGTGTTTACTATCTTTTTTTTATAAGTTAATTCTCTGATAAACAATAAAACCCTTGGAGAAAATACCCAAATATTTTATTGTCTCTTTTTTCAATGAAAAGTAGTGTTTCTAATGATTCTATATAACTTCAATTAAAGGACGTTTGATTTCCACCAAGTCTTTTTGAAGGAATGTTAAGCCTGGGTACTGTAAATGATCCAGCATCAACAGCAAAGTGATTAATAAACAGGTCAGGATCGCCAGGATGTTCAACTCTTAATTCATAATGGAAGGGAACTACCGGGATATTACGCGTTTCTAGTCGGTTAGGTAGTATCGTTGCAGTCAGGGTAGTTGCGGCAGGACTTCCAGTGTTCCAGTTGATAATCTGGAATCTAATAGTTTGAGTAGTCGTACTAAGGTTAACTAGTTCTATATGGGCTGCTGCTTGTCCTACAGCTGTGTTTAATACTCCTGTAGAAAGAATCTCAAATTGCTCCGAAGAGCTACTTTCTTCGTGACTCATATATAGCCCATCCTTTTTATATAATCATTAGTTGTGGAGACTATTCTTTTTAAGTCTAAAAAACAATGTAATATAGCATATTATTTATTATCAAAAAGGACACGGTTTTTGTTTACTACCCTTAGCACATTTTGTATAAGGGTATAGCCAGCAAATCCCCAAAAATCACGTTTTACAGTCACATAGGCTTTCACATAAGGGTTAAATCTTGCAAAAATATCAAGTACTCATTCAATCTATCTAGTAACCTACTTTCCTTCTATATCATTACTGATTTCTTCATTTATCCGAATATTCCTTGAAGTCCACCCTTTTATAGCAAATTGAGCCTCACTTGCTAAGTTATGATTCACGTACCCCAGGGAGATAATCCCAAAGCTTTTGTAGACCCAGCGTCTATTATGAAAGCTGCTCTTTATTGAGCAGCTTTCCAGGTGTAATCGCTGGTTCCCTGTAGGTTGTATGAGCTCATATAGGTACTTATCTATGTTTTGTTTCCCAATCAAAATTAATTTCTTTATCATCCCAAGGTATTCTTTTCTCATCTGGTTGGGAGGGGTTATACGACTTTGTCGTACAATACAGAACTGTTGCTGGATTTTCACCAAGCACGCGGTAACCGTGAGCTACACCTTTGGGAATAAGTAAAATACTAGGATTATTTTCGCCCATATAATAAACATTGGTTTCACCCTTGGTAGCAGAGTGTTCTCTTAAATCATATAAAACAACTTGAGCATTACCTGATGGGATAAACCAAAGGTCATCTTGCTCTTCATGGTAGTGAAATGCTTTGATGACGCCTGGATAAGATGTAGTCCATGAAAGTTGACCAAAATGAGATAAAAGATGGTCATCATCTCTTACCACTTCTGCAAAAAATCCTCTATCATCACAATGCTTAATCAATTTCTTAGAAATGACACCTTCAATGGCCATTTTCATCAACTTCCTTTTTTAAGTATTCATGTAATCCTTCTTTCCAATTTCGCAAAGAGATCCCATTGGAATTCAACTTTTTTTGACTTAAAACCGAATACATGGGTCTGGGTGTTTTAAGACCGTATTCTTCCGTAGAAACAGGGATGACTACAGTTTGTGAGTTTAAGAATGTTACAATTTCGGTGGCAAACTCAAACCAGCTGCAACTTCCAGAGTTTGTGACATGATAAATGCCATGCGGTTTTGTTAGTAGTTTATTAATCGCTATTCCAAGGTCTTTCGTGTAAGTAGGACAACCATATTGGTCTTGAACAACACGGATTTCTTGTGAATGACGGGCTAACTTTTTAATGGTATTGACGAAATTTTTCCCCTCATGTCCGTATAACCATGACGTTCTAATGATCGTGGTATTTTCATTAGCAGTTAGTGCTAAAGCTTCGCCTAGTAGTTTGCTTTTTCCATAAATCGTTTGGGGGTCAGGAGTATCCTCTTCTTCATAAGGTTCACTTTTTTCTCCTTCAAATACATAGTCCGTACTAATATGAAAAAACTTCGCTTTTTTTTCCTTTGCTTCACTCGCTAGATAATAAGGTCCAATTCCATTAATTAAATAAGCTTGATCTATATCCGTTTCGCAAAGGTCAACTTGTGTAAAGGCTGCAGTATTAATAAGATAATCCGGCTGGATTTTCTCAATCACTTCTTTTATTTTCGTACGGTTCGTAATATCTAATTGTTGTTTAGTATATGGATATACCACATAGCCTTCCTCTTTAAATATCTGAATGAGTTCTTTTCCTAATTGGCCGCCTGCACCTGTAATGACAATCTTCATGGGGGAGTACCTTTAAATTTGTTCATGTGCCATCGCACTGTTTTTTCTAACGATTGATCAAAATAAGAGGTTTGTTTCCAGCCTAACTCGTTTTGTAACTTGGAAGAATCAATGGCATATCTTCGGTCATGACCTTTTCTGTCTTCAACAAATTCAATCAAGTGTTCAGGCTTGCCCATTATTCCCAAAATTTGTTTTACGACATCGATATTTTTTCTTTCATTTCCGCCACCAATATTATAAACTTCACCCCATTTTCCTTTTTCAAGAATAAGGGAAATTGCTTTACAATGATCTTCTACAAACAGCCAATCTCTTATTTGTAGACCATCCCCATAAACAGGGATTTTATGGTTGTGTAGCGCGCTATACACAATGGTAGGGATGAATTTTTCCATATTTTGAAAAGGACCAAAATTATTACTGCATCTTGTCGTTATTAAAGGTAATTTAAAGGTCTCATTGTAAGAGCGCACCAATAAATCTGAGCTTGCTTTTGTAGCTGAATAGGGATTGTTAGGTGAAAGAGGGGATTCTTCTGTGAATGGTTGTTGAATCGGGCTTAAAGTACCATATACTTCGTCTGTGGAAATATGGATCATTTTTTTAGCCTGGCCCTTGATTAATAGTTGTAATAATTGATAAGTACCGACAATATTTGTTTGTATGAATTTATCTGCATTTTGAATACTGTTATCAACATGGGACTCAGCGGCAAAATGAATAATGGCTTCATAATTTTGATCCATTACAGCTTCCATATCTTCCTCATTAACAATACTTCCCTTAATAAAGCGTAATCTAGAATCAGATGTTAAGGTGCGTATCTCTTCAGGATGACTTGCATACGTAAGAGAATCGATAACGGTTATATTGTATGAAGTATTTTTTAGCAAATAGTGAACAAAGTTGAGACCGATGAAACCAGCCCCACCTGTAACTAGAAGATTCATAGTTGCCTCCTTTCATCAAACACTGTTAATTTTCTATTAATCTTACAAGGTATTGCCCATATTCATTTTTCTCTAATGGTTTAGCTAAGGCAAGAAGTTGTTGTGATGAAATAAATCCTTTTCGAAAGGCAATTTCTTCTATACAAGCAATTTGAACGTTTTGCCGGCTTTGAATGGTTTGAATATATAAAGAAGCGTCAAGAAGTGATTCATGAGTACCAGTATCTAACCAGCTAAATCCTCTATCCAATAACTCAACATTCAGCTGGTTTTTCTTGAGGTAACATTCATTCACCGAAGTAATTTCATATTCTCCACGAGCAGATTTCTTAATACTCTTGGCGATATCAACAACGCTATTATCATAAAAATAAAGTCCTGTAATGGCATAATTTGATTTAGGCGTGAAGGGTTTTTCTTCCAAAGAGATCACTTTCCGATTTTTATCAAATTCTACAACACCAAATCGTTCAGGATCTTTAACACGATAGCCGAATATCGTTGCACCGTTTTGTCGAGTAACGACTTCTTCTAGTGTTTTAGTGAAATTATGTCCATAAAAAATATTGTCCCCTAATATTAAAGATACAGAATCTTTTCCTATAAAATCCTCTCCTATAATAAAAGCCTGTGCGATACCATCCGGTTTTTCCTGTGATATATAACTAATTTTGATTCCTAATTGTGACCCATCACCTAATAAACTTTTAAAACGAGGTGTATCAATAGGTGTAGAAATGACTAAGATATCTTTAATTCCAGCGAGCATTAGCACGGACAATGGATAATAAATTAAGGGTTTATCATAAACAGGTAATAGCTGTTTTGAGACAACCTTCGTTAACGGATATAATCTAGTGCCATATCCACCAGCTAATATGATTCCTTTCATTATTATTCACCTCCCCAAATAGTATGATGTAAAAGACAAAATGAATTGAATTTTTATATTATCAGTTTCGGAACTTCTCGGAAATTAATCCTTTTCATCATATGCGCCAAGATTGTTTCTGTGTAAATGAAGTACGATATTAAATGATGTATATGGATTTCTTACGATATCGAGGATTAATATGTGAAAAGGCTACAAAGCTACGTTTGAAAACGTGCTTTGTAGCCTTTTAGCCTCTTGGTTTACTCAGATAAAAATAAACCGGGTTTTCTATTGGTCTTAGTCCTAAATTTCTTCACTGGAAACCATTTAGTTTATAACGATAAGGGTTTATTATCTACATTCTAATCTAAATCCTTTTTAAACTTTGCAGGGACCCCCGCATAAAGCGTTTTCGCAGGAACATCATTCTTTACAAATGCTCCGCCTCCTATAACCGACCAAGCACCAATATTGATTTTTTCACGGATAGAGGAACCAATGCCAACGTATGCTCCTTCACCAATCGTAACATTACCTGCAATATTAACTCCAGGACCTACCGTTACATAGTCGCTAATGACATTATCATGACTAATGTTCGAACTCCGATTTATGATAACAAAATTCCCTATTTGAACATTTGTGGTTATAATGGTTCCTTCACAAATAATCGATCCAACTCCAAGTGTGTTCCTCTTTGAAATGAAAACAGAAGGGTGCACTATTGTATCAGCAATCTCAAAACCTGCATGTATTGTTTTGGTGACAAACCGCTTTTTCAGAGATGGGTCTCCTACACCGGCACAAACAATTTTAATTTTGTTCCGAAGAGGATAAATATCATGAAGATCGCCCAAAACCGGTACATCATCTATTATTTTCCCCTTCATTTCCGATCTTTCATCAAGAAATCCTATAACCTCATAACTTGAATTTTCACACAGGTGATTTATCTCACGTGCATGCCCTCCGCAGCCCCAAATGACGATTTTTTTCATGATTCCAATCCTTTTGCTAATACTTGTGTAACTTGCACAATATCACTTTTTTTCATTTCTTCCCAAAGAGGTAAGCTCATTATGCGTCCTGAAATATTATTGGTAACTGGCATTACTGTCCGATTGAATGATGTGAAAAATTTTTGTTGATGACAAGATGGGGAAAAATAGGTTCGTGCTTCTATTTGATTGTCAGCCAGCAATTTCACAAAATCCAAATTACTTTGATCATTTGGACAGAGAACAGGCATAAATTGATGGGCAATGTCCCCTTCTGATTTTTGGAGCTGCCACTCATTTTTTAACACAGGGGTTTGTTGGAATTGCTCTAGGTACCATTGATGAATTTGTTGTCTTTTTCGGCTTTTTTCAGGAAAGGCATCCAGAGTTGCAAGAGCTACAGCTGCGCTATATTCCGAAAGTTTGCTATTAAGACCTTGTGATATAGTTTCCCTATTAGTCGAGAACCCAAAATTTCCTGCTTGTCGAATTTGACTGATCAAGTCTTTGTCAGCACTATAGACTAAGCCGCCTTCGCCAATTCCAAATGATTTAGTAGCATGAAAGCTGTATACGATAGGGCCGGGGAAATTCTTACCAAATGATCCACTACGCCCTGATGTTCCAAAACTAGGGGCAGCATCAAAAACCACCGGTATTCCGGACTCATGAATCTGCTTATAAAAGGATAGGTCTAAGTCTGTTCCAAAGGTTGCGTAGGGAACAACTACCGCCACTTCATCTCCTAATTTTGTTAATGAATCTTTAACAAGTTCTTCATTCATACACCAATCGTCTTTGTTCACATCTACAAAATAAGGTTCTAAACCACACCACATTGCTGCTAAAGGGGTGGCAGAAAAAGTAAAGCTAGGCATTAATGCAAACCGCCCTTTAGGACGTTTACTCTGATTAATAGCTAACATCAATCCACTGGTAGCATTATTGACCGTGAGCACCGCTCCGTTTCCTTCATAGTATTCGGTTAGGACTCTATTCTCAAAAAGAGTATTTAATGGTCCATAATTACTGTACAATCTAGATTGTTCAATCTGAGCTAAATAATTGGTAAATGTGTCTTGTTTCACCAAGTTGGGTCTTAAAAACGGAATTTTACGGATGTTTTTCATCTCCGTTTCAACTAATCTATAGTTTTAATTACTTTTTCACATATTGGCTTATAAGTATTCGATGATCCATCCAAAACCCAAAAATAAATGGTTCAGATATCCTGTTTTATTGCTGTAAGGGAGGATTGTTGGTAGACAAGCTGCATTATGTTATGACGATGTTGGTGCAAAGCAGATTTAGGTCAGGGCTTTCTAACAAAAAACCTATCTTGAATCAAAAGTAAGTCTAGCCGTTTATATATATTCCAATTGATACGATTCGCGATTGATGAGATTTTTTCAATTCAAAAGTTCTTTGGTATCCCTTCCATTCATATTCCTTTTGAATAAATTTTATGGCTATAAATTGGCAATTAGCAGGAATCCGATAATTTTATTAGTACTTTATTAAAAAATGATGAACAACGACATCCGTTTGGCTATATAAGTAAATTCAGCTAAAGTAACTTAGAGTGTCACGAAATCGGGACAAAAGTACATGTACCAAGGCTGGGTTTTCATTATCTCTTTGAAATAGAAAGATGATTTTCAGCATAAGATGTCATTGAGGATTTAGAGTAAATCAGACAGGAAGTGTTATATACTCAGCGGGGATGATTTTTAGGTTAATTTGTACCAGATAGTATATAAAATATCTTGCCAAAGAATCATTGAATACGGAAGAAGTCCGTAAGCCCGGCTGTTTATTCAATTTAGTGGATCATTGCTGTACAACATATGTGGGAAAACCCAAGCATAAAACAAATGTTGCTTTGCAACAAGAAATGTAATTTGCTATTGCTCTGAAAAAAATATGTCTGGAACAAAGAAGGATATAAATATTATAAATGTGAATTGTATCAGTTAAAAAATGGGAATTAATAGGAAATCGGCAAATACTTATCACTTTGGATAATTATTAGACTTGGATGAAAACCTTAAACAGTGCATTCCAATTGTTGGGCACCCCCTTTAGAATGTATCAAATGGAGTATTTATTACATGGATCAGGGAGCTGCGAATTCTGTTAAACTCTCCAAGCCGGACGATACGAATGGAGTAGCATTAACGATTTCTATTAAATTGGTCAGACAAACGAGTATTCCTAAAGTTAATTTCATTATGGTGGATATAGATCCTAAAAACCCTCGTCTTTACGTTTCATTGGGAACTGAATGGAGGGAGTTTCCATCGCTGGTCCAAGTGCCTTTTTATGAGAAAAAACGATGGTTACATTTTAATTACACAGCTGATATTCATTCACACATTTATTTTACTGCTGGCTAAAATCTACCATCCTCTACCTGAGAATATAACAATACCACCGACAAAATCTTCTGAAAGGCATTTAGTATCAGGGTACACTGCTAGTTACAAGTCCCAAAGACAATCGTGTAGGGGAGAGACCTGTAGATGATTCTGGATGGAATTGCTTATATTTTTCATGAAAATTCATCCAAAGTTTCTATCCTTTCCTATCCCGTACTCTAGTCCTGAAAAAGAGGGAAAGTCAATTATTTAAAACACTGCAAAAGGGGATAGAAACCAACTTTAAAGAGTTAGAAGTAGTGGTTGTAGGTCGTGTTCCCTCAGAAGTTGAAGCTTAGCTGCTAAAGCACCTATGCGAGCAATCCGATGGTGGCCAATGGAACCTGATGATTCTTTGGAAACGTGTATCCAATATGCAAAATATTGTGCTTCATGTCAGGAGAAAATAGTAATAGTTCCTTATTACATTAGAAAATGCAACCCGACTAGTCGTGGGGCTTTTTAAGAACTCCAAAATGTTAATACAAAAGTTTGAAAACGGGTCATAAACATAAAATGAATGAACGTAAAAAAACAGTCTTAAAGCCGCTCGTCGGGCACCTCAGTTCTCCAAACCGTTCTTTTTATGTTTTAAATGGCTCTCTTAACTTATGGTTTGGGATTCTTTTTTTGCCCCAAAAGTGCTAACAACATTTTGAACTTATACATTCTCTGTATAAATGGGAAGGTCTGTTAGGTAGTTTCCCAATGCCGGCTAATTGATACCAACTTTGTGTGGTGCATTGTTGGGGATTGTCCTATCTGTGGTATGTATTTATAAAAGGATTAATGCTATACAGAACACGATCATAGCAGGGTAGTTCAGTTCTATTTTTGCTTCTGTTAATAACAGTTGCTTCGCTAAAGTTAAATGAATAAGCAGAAAATAATTAACAGTAGACAACTAGAGACTAAACAAAATGACCCTGGTTTAAAATACCAGAGTCATCAATAGCTGCTTAAACGATTAAGATCTCTTTAGACTAACCTTTAATCAGGTTTTCGTAACTTAATATGATTTAACTTTTACTGTTATTTCAATTTACGTATGAGGCGCAAACTATCGTAATCACAAACAAGTACATACTCTTTACTCTCACATAGTTCATCAACAGCCCTTCTAACATCAGGATAAACAGTGTAGTCATGAAACGCTATAAATCCTCCGCGGACAACTCTTGGAGCATATAACTCTATATCTCTTTTTACGCCTAAATAACTATGGTCTCCATCTACAAACAGGGCAGATATGCTCTCAGGACAATCTTTTATAGCATCATGGCTGAAATTTTTTATTGGAGTTACATAGTTTGCAAGACGGAAATTTAGAATATTATTCTGAAATTCATTAAAATAATCGGCATAAGCTCCATTAGAGATAAAAGGATCAATGGCAAAAATTGTTCGTTTTCTTTCACTTATCGACTTGCTCCCGAGACCTAATGCAACAGTACTTTTCCCTTTAAAGGAACCGATCTCAACAATTTCCCCATCTAAATGATCAACAAGAGCTGGCAAATGTAGTAATGCAGTTTGCTCTGAAGGTGTCAACCACCCACTGACTGAATCAATGAAATTATACAATTGGCTAATTTGAAACTGAGTAATTTTAGGTCACCTCTCACAAAACCCGTTATTTTCTAATGCTTTTTTTACCGCTTCTAAATATTGGAACTCATATTTTTTATCCGGTTCTAAATAGGTTCCTTCGCCCCATTCATTCCAGGCATTAATAAACAAAATGTCACTGTTTATTTCAAGAGATCTTTTTATTTGTTGTGTTAGATAAAAGGAAAATTTTTCGGGAGTCGCGCCGGTGAAGATGAGGGGGGCATTTCCTGCAACCCGGGCGGAGTTATCCCAATCGAGGAAGGCTCCTAGATAAGTTTTTAGACTATCCTTGTCAGCCATTCTTTCTAGTATAGAGGACCAGTATTTATCGTAATCCATTAGATCAAATTTTTGCTTATAACCATCAACTGCTCTTCCACAATGGATACCATTTGTTAAATACATTGTGTATCCAGGCTCAAACTCAAGACGAGCATCGAAACCTTTAAGTTGAGGGTTGTTAAATCTATTTAAAGTTTGGATAACATAAATTCCATCAAGTCCATTTTCAACAGCTAATTTTTGCCAATACTCCAGCATTTCCTCGCAATTGGGAATATCGCTAGGACGATAAATCAGAAATAAAGGTTTGTTTGCTACTCTGATATACCTTTTATCTTTAAATGCTGTTAGGAGAAATTCGAAATGTTCTTTCCAATCTGCTTTTTCTCCGTAATCTTGATCTGCCAATACCTCATGATTTGAACCGGTCCATGTTCTGGTCCACGGATCGTTTGCCCAGGAAAGACAGAAGGGGAAATCGGGCTTCCCTTTTTGAAGAACTAAATCAAATGGTTTATGAAGAAATCTTTTTCCTTTAAACCAGTAATGATAATAACAAAATCCATAGATGCCATATTTTCTTGCAATTTGTGCTTGCCATTCCCTTGCAGATTCGTCTCTCAAATCATAGTAATAGTCTTGGTATGGCTCTTTCGGCTGATAATGTCCAGGAAATAGAGGTTCTGCTTTTTTGGTATTGGTCCATTCGGTGAATCCTTTTCCCCACCAACGATTATTTTCTGGAGTTTCATGGAATTGAGGTAAATAAAAGGCTATAAGTTTCAAATTTTTGTCACTCCTATAATAATGTTTAAATTAGAACACTTTTGTTTCATTAATATTTAAACCAATAGGATTGAGCTTCACCCATTCATTCATTCATTGATAATCACAGCTGTAGTTATATTGTATTCATCCCATTCTTATTTTGGGATACATTTCAGGCTTAATTGCGATATGGAAAGTAAACGTGAAATTTGCTTAGGAGTTTTCCATATATATTATCAAACCCTAATCAAATAAAGGGGGATGTATAAAAGAGCAGCTTCCATCCGTTATATAAGCTTGTCATCCAAAAGAGTCCGTATAAAAGAAATTTATTTATTATCGTGACAAACTGTAGAGATTTCTTATTTTATTGGTGGGGTATATTTGCATGTTCCTATAAAGGAAATAATCCAATTATCTCTAATTTTCAAGATCAGGTAATAGTACTGGTCGACATTAAAGTACACGTATTAGAAACCAGGGTGCAAAAACCATGAGCCAAACCTTTTGGAATAAGACCCTGGCGTATTTATTTTTTTTTTACTAAAAATTACATCCTATCCACTGACCAAAAGTATGGGGTTTATTCGAGTAACAAAAATAACATTCAAAATGGCACCTGAATAAACTCGGTGCAACTTTGTGATAGAGAATGGTTTCTTAATCCCCACCAATATCAATGTGCAATAGGATGCATTGTGCAGTCTCCATTAAATAATTTCATTATTGATAGCCAGTGGACGGGGAATACAGAAAGTTAAAACACTCATGCAGTAACTTTATTGTAAATTTAGCTGATTAATCAAACATGGATAGGAGCATTACAAATTCTTATGAATTCATGAATGCTAATATACCTTGGAACACAAATTATTTTGGATATTGTTGGGATAAACGTTTTATTCAAATTTTCCTCTTATAGGTCCCTTGAACTAAGATGGTAATTTACAGAATAAACCCCTTCATTTTCCAATAGTCTATATTTCACCTTTTCAGATGAAGAGAATAGCTAAAGTTTATAAAAACTTACAAATGAATCAACACGAATCAATAATTTGTGTGTCGGATTTTTGAAAAGGGGATGGATATGTCAAGAAATCGCATTTCAACAACACCTGAATGTGGCTTTGCTTAAGGGGATTGTGCAGAGCACGTTGAGAGCCAGCATGCTCATTGGTATGGTTGGGATTGTGGCTTTGGATACAGTATACATTATCGAGTCTGAGTACATGAAATGAATCGATGGCAAAATGTGCAAAGACAAACTACCATGAATGGGAATACCATCCGTCATTTGGTTGGTTTACTGTTGAAGGCTATCCTCAAATGCAGGACACCAAATAACAGAATCAGTCGCCTAATTCTTGTGTAGATTGAATAGTCGTTTGGTATCAATAGTTATTGGACATATGAAGCACGGATGTCAGTAACAACTAAACCTCGGCATGGACCCTGTGGGTCAGCGTGACTGACATCCATCTCATTGTAAGGTTGGAGGAAGGAATTTGAGAGCGAAGACTCTGTGAGACATGGGAGGGGTGAACTTCGTGAGATATGTAGACATCCACCAGTGCGATCATTACTTCAACCCAATTTTTATATGGAGTTTGCTAGTGTATTATAAGTCTTTTTTCAAAATCCCCAATTATATCCTTTTTAGATAGTTTAATCAATTTGGAAGAAAAACCTTGTAATCTGATGACTATGAAACTCTAAGAAAACCCGAGAAATCGAGAGAGCTTGCCCTTTCTATATTGAGGGAGGTTAAATGAACAAGAAAATATTGGCATATAACGAGAACAAGAATAAGCTTATGTAAATTGACCTTATTGACAACATAGGAAATCAGGTTTCTTATGATATGGATACAGAAATGGGCAACCATCCAGATATACAATTACTTATACGTAAGAACTTCCAGAAAACCATGATATAATGTTAGATTACGGAGAAGAAGTCCTAGTTGTTGGAATAGTCTATAATAGATAAATTGGTACATATAGAATGTACTGTAATTTATTACTTCATTTGATTTTTCATTAAATGAATCTGTTCTAAAAGTTCTATATGTTTAAGATCAAAAAAATCTTTTGGAGCTTGAGTATAATCACGGAGGAAATTTCTTATTATTGAAACCTCTTTCTGAAGGGACAAGCTTATATTTTTTCTATCTAATGAATCGCGGAAACTTCTTCCTAACCATCCTACAGAGGATTTTAATCTTAATTGTTCACATAATATTAATTCTGGATTTACGGGAAGTGTTGTATCTGATAATTTTGCTATACCTCCGAACCCCCATGGAATTTTTTTATTGTTAACAATTGTGGCATATTCTTGTAATGAGCCATTCAATATAGGTTCAAAAATAGTCTTGTATCCGAAACTTATGCTAAGATCATTAAATCCTATATGAATTTCATGAACGCCCTTCAAATCAACTATTTGAGGAAGAAGTTCTGCTGCTTCCTTAGTTTCAATCAACAAGCTATTTTTAACCGTCCCATCCGTTAGTTTTAGAAAAGTTTTTACCTCATCCATGGAATGAAAAAAAGGGAGCATCACGATATCCGCTCCCAGTCGGATTACGGTATCCACCTCTTTTTTTGAATTATTGTTAATAGGATTTATACGGACAAAAAGAGAATTTTTTTTTAATTTTTTTTTTATTGTTGGAATATCAATGATCGAATGATCTGATAAAAAAAGATTTCTACCAGATTGGCGGATGTTTTTATCTTTTACCTCTAGGTCAATCATAATCCGATCTATTCCTGCAGCCTGTACATAAGTAGCCATAATAGGGTCGTTGGTAATAAAAGATAAAATCATAGGTTAATCCACCTTCCATGCTATTACTTCTTCAATGAATATATCCAGTCGGCATTTGTCAATGTAGATGAAGAGGATCATGGGTTTACTTTACAATACTTTAACAGATTCTTTTTTCAACTTTTCAAATTCCTGAAGTTTTTTTTCTTCATCCCATAAATAATGATATCCCCATTTATTAATATGATCCATTACTCTAAGCCTTGTTCTTAGTTCAGACAATCGTCTGTTTAAATAGTTAAATCCTATATATTTATAGTGTAAAAGCAGTATTTCTTTATTGGACGGCTTTTTAACATTACCCGTAGGAGAAGCAGAATGCCTACCAACAGAAAAATTTATGTCTTTAATCTCACTCGGATTAAAAATTTGGGGTTTATCTAGATATTCCTTTTTAACTCCATACCTTATACTTTCATACAAAGGTTCGTTACTATTGGGGAATAAATCCGAAACCATTTCATAACCTTCGGGTACAATGAGTGTAATACCATTAGAAGTACATTCTTCCAGGTACTTTCTAAAATTAGGATGATAAAAATGTTCATCTATGTTACAGATGATAACCCAGTCGGCCTTCACTTTGTTATGTTTCCAGCATTGATTGTATTGATCTAGTGTTGATTGAACAACAGAAAAACCCTGTATCTCGAATTTATTTACATTCACTTTGGAATGTGACCGTAAAATTGATAAGGAATTGTCTGTTGAGTCATTATCAAAAATATAATACTGATCAACTATGTTATCATAATGCTTGAAAAAATACGGAAGCATTTTTTCTTCGTTCCAGCATAAGGCATACAAATGTATTATCACGTGATGCGCCCCTTCCATAAGTTGAAAGTTCTTTAGTATTAGATTAACTGTTGTATCATCTTTTGAATTGAAAACGTTTGTTATAATGGTTCATTTTTCATGATTTCCCCATCCTTTACAGTGATCTCGAACCATATATTTTTCTTTCAATCTTATTAATACTCTAAGGCCTATATAATATGCTATTTATAGACGAATAAATTAGGACAGTAGTCGATTTTCAATATCAGTTAAGGCAATGGAAGAAGGCAGCATTAGAACAATGCCATAGCTGTTTACGAAAGAGAACAAAAAACAGGATCAACTCATATCGGATTATAAGTCAAGTTTCAAAACTATACCCCGACGAAGCTATCGTTGCTTAAAAAAATTAAAGAGAAAAAAAGAACGGCTGTATCTTTTAGATTAGGAGGATTCTGAACTGCCTGTCAACATCGGTTTATTTTTGTTCATGGACAAGTAGAAAAGGGGCCAGTAATAGAGTTTTTTTCACCAAAAAGGGAAGCTGATTAAAAAGTTTAAATAAAAAAGTGAATAATTTAAATAAAGGAAGGTTAGGAAAGGAAGTTCAATAGGAACAACAAAAAGACAGTTGTTTTAGTGTCGGAAAAACCGTCTTTTCACTTCAATGTAATGTTTTAGCGTGTATTTTATGTTAAAATGTTGGCGCTCTACAGAGTTTGAAGGTTTGTTTTAACTTTTCATTACCTTTACCGGTCATAGTATTTATTACCCTCTTATGATAGATTATTCTTTTCAATCTAAGCTAATTTCATGTTTATATTGTTTTCAAGTAAATATTGATTTAACTTATTTATCGTTTCTTTATTTATCTCTATACCAGTATCAGAAAATTGTTTTTTAAAATTGGATTTTCTGTCACCTGGAATCAAAATTTCATCCCCTTTAATTACACTAGAACTTGATTTTATTATATTGTAATAATCTTTAATTAAATCATAGAAAACTTCTCCTATAATTAATTTAGGATCAATTACAACAAACATAAAGCCTACGTTCATGCAATTTTCCATATTTCTATAAAAAGATCCAACATCATTTAAGAATGATGCACCAGAAAGTACCCCAGATAAAATATCTACCATCATTGAAATACCATATCCTTTATAACCACCTAAAGGTAATACCATACCTTCAACGGCCTTTTGAGGGTCTGTCGTTGGATCTCCATTTATATCGGTAGCCCAGCCTATGGGTATCTTTTTACCATCTCTTAATGCGATATTTATTTTTGATTTAGCAACCTGACTAGTAGCCATATCTAAAGTAATTGGAAACCCTTTTTTAACTGGAATTGAAATTGAAAACGGATTAGTACCTAAAAGCTTTTCATTTCCGTTCCACGGAGCCATAGCTGGAGGAGTATTACACATTACTATACCAATCAAACCTTCTTTTGCAGCCATGGCTGAATAGTAAAATGCAGGACCAAATGTATTGTTATTATAAGAAAATACACTAAATGTTCCTTTTTGTTTTGCTTCTTCTTTTGCTAATTTCATAGAATACTCTGCTGACAATGCTCCGAATGAGCCATCACCATCTACTACTGCAAATGAGATTCCTTCTCTTACTTTTCTTATATTGGGATTAATATTGTAACCACCTACCTTTAACTTTTCAATATGAGCGGGGACTACCGTTACTCCATGAGTATTTACTCCACACAAATCCGCTTCAATAAAAGAGTTTGTAATTACCTCTGAATCTTTCTCAGAAATCCCGTAACTATTAAATAAAGTTGTAATAACTCTTTTAACTTGACTAACTTGAACTCTAGTAGTGTTTTGGTTATTCATTAATTTACCTCCTATTTAATCTGATTTACTAACCCAAAATAAAAGGGGCAGCAAGAAGTGTGATTAATAAGGTTGGTGACTATTATTGCGATACGCAAACTTTTAGATACTGTAAATGTGCAATTGAATTATTATATTCAGCCCTTGCTTTAAGAATGCTAAAGTTAAAGATTGGAGGGATTTAATCATTAAAATACATATAAAGGAAATTTTGGGAAGTTGTCCGAAATGAGATTGAAAACATACATAAATTAGTAGCATTATAATTCATAGATGAAAAGGATGGATATTGAGGTTCTAAGTTTCTGCATATCATATTTGCATCAGGAGGTAGAAGATAATATTTCTACATATGAAAAATTGACTGATTAATATTCAAATGTAAATAAACATATGAAAGCATTTGACTCCATCTATGATCATTCTAGGATCACCCACGCACCGAATTTTGCTGCAGGTTAGGAATGCATTTCTTAGAAATGAAGAAATTACATACGGCAGTATTTTGGTATGTTAGTGAATCAAATTGGGAATGGAAATGTGTTTATGAAAAAAACCATCATTATTATACCTCTCAATTTTTAAAATGGTTTTTTTAAAAAAACTTCCACTCAATTGTCTTCCCACTCGGGTCATTCGTCCGATATACTTTGGATCTATTACAATGTTTTACAGCTAGTTTTAGAATTCCCTTTCCCAATAAGCATACATAATCTGTAACAATAATTACTTCTTTGGTTAATCAAGCTTTTGAACTCGTTTTTCTCCGAATATAATGGATGAATTCTGGGTTCTTTAACATAGGCCCTCATAGTTCAGCAGCATAACAATTCTTGATCCTTACTAATCCAGTACTCTTCCTGATTTTACTTTCCCTCTATTATCTTTCATATATATGCTCGTTGTGACGAAAATCGTGTTAGTCAGTCACATTGTTAAGTTCCAAAGTAAGGTTAAATTCATTAAAGGAAGAACGAGACTTATTTATTCCTCATACAACGATCGTGTCTTTGGTTCATTTCCTTTATTCAAAGGCTGGATAACGTAGACTTATAAGAATATGCTTAGGGATTTTAAAATGGTTCGGTTTTTTTAAAAAACAGGCAGGTTTTATCCAATCCAATTAATTCAGGATTCATACGATAAAGTAATGTTTTGTGAAAAGGAGGATACAAAATTGGGTAAGGATAAAAAAGATAAAAAATGTAAAGATTGTGGACATAGCAAATGCAAATGCGATCATAACAAATGTAAGGATTGCGGACATAGTCAATGCAGATGCGATCATAACAAATGTAAGGATTGCGGACATAGTCAATGCAGATGCGATCATAACAAATGTAAGGATTGCGGACATAGTCAATGCAAATGCGATTCTAAACAAGAACAAAAGGTCGAGCAAAACGTTAATGTGGAAGTAAACGTATCTGATAATGATAAAAAAGGAACGCAAGGACCACAAGGGCCACAAGGAACACAAGGTCCACAAGGACCACAAGGGACACAAGGACCACAAGGGCCTCAAGGGCCTCAAGGGCCTCAAGGACCACAAGGGCCTCAAGGACCACAAGGCGATCAAGGACCG